>DASWTW010000322.1:0-44958 GCA_036401895.1 Herpetosiphonaceae bacterium
CCCGATCTGCTCGGCGCGGCCAAACTGGCGCAGCGCGGCATCGACGGCTTCCGCCTCGCTCATGCCACGCATAACATGTCCGGCGACCAGCGCTTCCAGGTGCTGGCGAACCTCACGCAGATCTTCCTCGCGCTGAGCTGCCGGCAGCGACCGCATGCGCTTACTCAGTGTGGTTATATAGTGATCCAGCCGTCGATCATCCATAGCTGACCCTCCGCTTTCCAAGCACCGCCGCGATCGCCGTGGCGTAGGTTTCCCACTCATCGATTCGATGTCGCAAGGCTTCGCGCCCTGCATCTGTCAGCGTGTACATGCGCCGCGCCGGGCCGCGCTCCTGAACTTCCCAGCTGCTTACAACCAGCTGCTGTTGTTCCAGGGTGCGCAGAGCGGGATACAACGAGCCTTCCCGCAGGTTGAGGACGCTCCCGCTGCGCTCCTCAATCGCACGGGCGATCGCGTAGCCGTGCGCAGGACCGTCAGCCAGCACAGCCAGAATCAGCGTCGGTACGTCGCCACGCGGCAGATCTTTTCCCATCGCCTGCTCCTTAACGCAGCCAAAAACACTTACTAAATAGAATATACATAGAAACGAGATGTATGTCAACAGGTAAAAACCGCAAACCCATGCTCGGCTATGTGGCTCCAACGAGTTGCATGGACTCGCTTAACAGGTATGCTTTTGCTACTGTCTGTGCTACGCGGGACTCAGAATCACGGGACAGGCGCGCGGCGGCTCCTGGGCTGTGCGCTGAATATTGCAGAGAATCTTTGCGCTGGCAAAGTTCAACTCGACGACGATATTGCGCTTGCGCAGCAGCGCGACGTGTCGGGGCTGCGGCACATCGGTGACACGGCAGCGCAGGCTGCGGCCGTTCTTGCGGCTCTTGACGCGTACCCAGCTGCCGAGCCTGAAATACGGAGTAGCCACCATACACGGAGTTTGCGGCATGCTGCGGCGCTGGGCCACTCGCTCCATCAAACCTGGGCGATAGTGAGCGGCAAAACCCCGGTGATCGCGGTAGGCGGGGACGTCCAGCGGCAGCGGCGCTAAGACGGCTAACACGAACAAGGTTCGGCGCAACATAGCAGATCCTCCGAACAGCGCGGTACGTTTAGACGGCGGGCCTGAGCACAGCAAAAACAAGACCACAAAGGGCTAAACCCCTCGTGAGCTGAGTCTTCCTGGATCAGATTCGATCTATGGCTGGATCACGAGCTAGGCTCCGAACTGTTGCCAGAGAAACGCTAGCTCATCCGCTAATTCTGCATCCAGCTGATGTTTCGTGGTTCCCATTCCATGGCCTGCATCTTCCTGCGCCCGCAGCAGCACCGGCTTACCCGAGGCTGTAGCTGCCTGGAGCCGGGCCGTCATCTTGGTTGCCTGCCAGAGATCCACGCGCGGATCGTTCAAGCCCGCCGTCAGCAGCACTGCCGGATAGGCAACACCATCCTGGACTCGGGCGTAGGAGTCCGTAATATGGAGGCTTTGAAAGCCTTCTTCGGTCGTCACCGAGCCGAACTCGGGCACATTGATCGGCCCGTTCTCGCCCAGCTCAATGCGCAGCGAGTTCGTGACTGCCACATGCATCACCATCACGGCCCACAGATCGGGCCGCCGCACCAGCGCGCCGCCGGTGGGAATGCCGCCGGCGCTACCGCCCTCGCCCGCCAGCCGCTCCGGCCGTGTGTAGCCCTGCGCGATCAGGTACTCGGCGCAGGCGATAAAATCGGTAATCGTGTTTTCTTTGTTCAGCTTGCGACCCGCCTCGTGCCACTCCCGGCCATGCTCGCCGCCGCCACGTACATGCGCGATCGCCCAGACGCCGCCGCGCTCATACCAGGCCAGCATCTCCGGCCGGAAGTAGGCCAGCAGCGAGAAGCCGTACGAGCCGTAGACCGTCAGCAGCGTCGGGCGCTCACCGTCGCGCGGCAGGCCCCGCCGATGGATGATCGAGAGCGGAATCAGCGTGCCATCCTGGGCCGGAGCCTCGACCTCGTAGGCCTCGATGTCGCCGAAATCGATCGGCGCGGGCGGCACCCAGCCGGTATCTTCCACCGCTCCCGAGCGCGTATCGTAGCGAAAGGCGCGCGGCGAGACCGTCCAGGAGGTCATGTACAGCACCACATCGGGACTTTCCGAGTCGCAGGCCCACTCCACGATCGTGCCGTTGACCGGCAGCGCGACGGATTCTAGCTCGCCGCCTGCCAGCGCTACCCGTCGCAGCCGCCCGATGCCAGCGTCCAGCTCACGGATCAGCAGATAGTCGTCCGTGACGCACACGCTCTCGATCACGGCCTGGCTTTCCGGCACCATAACCCGCGCCTGGGACAGATCAGTGTTGGGCAGTGTAAGCGCCAGCACCTCGTAGCGCGGCGAGGTTCGGCGCGTCACCAGGTAGAGCGTATCGCCGTCGATCGCGAAGTTGCGCACGCCGTCCTCGACCGTCGCAAGCCTGGTCCAGGGACAGGTTGCTGGCTCGACGAGAGCAGCACGGGGCGCGACATAGAAGGTACAGTCGCTCCACTCGTCCCGGCCCAGCGCGCTATGCGAGATAACGCCGATCATCCAATCGCTGTTGCCGGGCACGATCACGAATGGCCGATCGATAGGATTCATCGGCACGCGCTGATTCAGACCGCGCGCGAAGACAACCAGATCCTGCTCGGGATCATCGCCCAGATGGTGCAGATAGGAGCGGGTATGGTAGCGACGCTCGGCGGCCGGCGTGTCGGCGGGCGGATCAGGGTAGCGATGATACACAAAGGAGCGGTTGTCTTCCAGCCAGCTGACGTACTGAAAGCGGACGCGGCTGATCGTATCGGGCAGCTGCTCGCCGGTATCGACATCCAGAACACAGAGCGTGCTGTCCTCCGAGCCGCCCTCCGAGATACCGCAGGCTACGAGACGCCCATCACGCGCGGGCGCGAACCAGTCGATCGCCATGTGGCCCTGACTGGCGATCGTCGATGGATCTACGAGGATGCGCTCAGACGCGTCGGGTGAGAGCCGTACAACCAGCCTGGCGACATCGGCCCCAGGCTCACGCCGCAGGTAAAAGTACCGCCCGCCGGCCATGCGCAGCTCGGTCAGCTCGGGCGTGGTGCCGCCCAGCTCGCTGATCCGCGCCAGCAATGCATCGCGCTCGGGCAGCGCGTCAAGCATCTGCTGCGTATAGGCCATCTGCGCGGCCAGCCAGGCGCGCGCCTCATCCGACGTCCAGTCTTCCATCCAGCGGTACGGGTCCTCGATGGTTGTCCCGAAGTAGGTGTCGCGAACCACTTCGATCCGGGCTGCCGGTGCTGTCGGTGAGGCCATGCGACTCGTCTCCTTCTGTTAAGCTGAGCGCCGAGGAGCAAAAGCGATCGTGGCCTGAGTATAGCATATCGCCTTGTAATCACGAATCGCTGCGGCTTGGGCAACTCGCCATCTGCCGGTACTCGCGCTATCATATAGATCACGTGTGCGGAATCTTGAGGATGGAGGTATGTATGCCAGGTATGGGCGATCCGACTGATTCAGCTGATCCCTTCGACCTCCGGCGCTTTGTCAGCGCCCAGAAGGAAGACTACAAAACTGCTCTGACGGAGCTACGCAGCGGGCGAAAAGAATCGCACTGGATGTGGTATATCTTCCCACAGATCGACGGATTGGGCTATAGCCCGACATCAAAGCGCTATGCGATCAAAAGCCTGTCCGAGGCTCGCGCCTACTTGCAGCATCCGCTGCTGGGCAGCAGGCTGGTAGAGTGTGCCGAGACCATTTTGCAGCTCACGGGTCGATCCGCGTCGGCGATCTTTGGATCTCCCGACGACATGAAGCTGCGCTCGTCGATGACATTATTTGCCGCTGTCCCGGACGCAGATCCGGTCTTTGCTCGGGTTCTGGACAAATACTTCGCCGGACAGCCGGATCGGGCGACGCTCGACTTGCTGGACAGGCTCAAAGCGTAGAGCCGTTTTTCTACGCTGTGATACACTTGCGCAGCCTAGTTTCGCACGAGCACGATGATGCCAAAGGATGAATTGCTGGCCTCGCTCTTCGACGATCCGTCCCATCTGCTGGCCGCGCCGATGGCCACGTGGCTCGCTTCCTCGCGCCGGTTCGCCGCCTTCGCCACCAGCTTTCATAGCAAAATCCGCAAGAAACTGCGCGCTGTGCAGGAGCCCGAGAGTCTGCGCGATCTTCAGCTTGAGCTGGAAACCGCCTACCTGCTGCTGCGCGAACGTGATCTCAATCTGGTGTATGAGCCGCAGCCACCCAGGCAGATGCGCAGCCCTGATTTTGCCGTCAGCTTCACCACCAGCCTTACGTTTATGGTCGAGGTTACCCGGCTGCGGGCTGGCTCACCGAGAGCAGCGGCTGCGCAAGAGCACACAGCCGGCACGTCGCTCGCCGATCCTGAGCGCTCGGTCACGACCATTGACGAGCGCTTTACCGGGATGCTGGGCAGCAAGCTGGGCCAGCTACTGCCGCAGCGCAGCAATCTGCTGCTCGTTGGTGTCGAGGCAGCGCATCCAACGCACGACGAGATCCAGAGCTTGATGCTGCGTATCCAGCAGCGGGCCGAAAACAACGACGCGGCTGTGATCCAGCGCAACGGGTTTCGCGATCGCAGCGATTTCTTCAGCCACTATCAGCGCTTGAGCACCGTGCTGGTGCGTGGAATACCGCTGGACGGAAAGCCCGTGGTGATCTGGAACAATCCACAGGCCAAATATCCGCTACCGCCCAAAGTGCGAACGCTGCTTGCCCGCAGCCACACGCTCTAGCAGCATCCGCGCTCGACGGGCTGGCGTGTATCCATGCTTGCGAGTACACTGCGGCCAGCAGCCCCGGCCGCTTCGCAGCATGATCAAGGAGGAAGCGTGAACATTCGAGACATTCTGCTGCTCTACGACTATAACTATTGGGCGACGCGACAGATCTTAGCCGCCGCCGCGCAGGTAAGCCCCGCGCAATTTATCAATCCAACCGGCACTAGCCTGGGCAGTCTACGCGACACGCTGGTGCATACCCTGGACTCGGAGCGTGCCTGGCGCATGCTGTGCCAGGATAATACGCTGGCCGGCTTCCGGGATCTGGAGGAAGACGCGTTTCCAAGCGTCGAGGCCCTGGCGCAGCGCTGGAATCAGGAAGAGCGCGCTATGCGCGACTATCTCGCCCGGCTCGCCGACGACGATCTGACTGGATATGTCCGCTACACAACGCCTGAGGGAGAGCGCCGCGAGCGCGTGCTGTGGCACTGCCTGGTGCATACTGTCAACCACGGCACGCAGCACCGGAGCGAGGCGGCGGTGCTCCTGACGGACTACGGGCACTCGCCGGGCGGTCTGGATTTCACGATGTTTTTGAACCAATACCAGGCATAAGCGAGAATAACTATGGCACTATCCGACATCATCCGCACGGCGCTGCTCACGGCGCAGATCGACGGGACCAAGACGATCGACCGCGTTGAGGTGCAAGAGATTGCCTTTCCCGCGAATCAACGATCGCCGGTCCATCTCCACCCCTGCCCGGTGATTGGTCTTGTCACCAGGGGCACGATCCGCCTGGAGGTCGAAGGGCAGCCCAGCCAGGAGATTCATGCGGGCGATGCATTTTTTGAGCCGGCCAACACCCGCATTCTCCACTTTGATGCGATCGATGGACCGGCAACCTTTGTCGCGTACTACTTGCTGGGCCAGGATGATACCGAGCTGATCGTTCTTTTGTCGTAGGCAATATTTCGCATACCGAACGGCTAAAATGCTGCTTGACAGCCTGATGTTCGACCAGTAGGATGGCTATAAGCCTCTCGCTTGAAGCTCATAATTGCAACCCCTAGAGGTCAAGCTTCTGAACACGGCAGGAGTTCCCTGCTTAACTCCGCCTGGGTAAAAAAGGAGTGCATCAAGATGCAAGCCGCTAACAATCTTGTCGAGCAGTCCCAGCCTTCACAGCTCCACCCCGATCCGCAGCGCCCGATCCCTGACTGGGTCACGGCACTATACGCCGCCGTCGATGCCTTTGATATGGATACGTTTCTGAGCTTTCTCAGCCCCGAGTGCGAACTCCACTTTGCCAACGCGCCCACAATGTATGGACATGAGGCGATTCGTCAGGCTATCGGCGGCCTGTTTGCCGCAATCAAAGGCATCAGCCACCAGAATCTGGAAGCCTGGGTCCATCCCGACGCCACGATCGTCAGTGGTCAGGTAACGTATGTCCGCAAGGACGATACAACACTAACCGTTCCGTTTGCGGTTATCTTCCGGCTCGATCATGATCTCGTTCGCAAGTACCAGATCTTTGTCGATAATTCGCAGCTCTTTGCGTAGGGCTGCTGTGAGCGCGAACCGAACAAACATCCGTTAAACACAGAACCACCGAGATCGTGTCTCGGTGGTTTCTTTAATGTGTGGGTCAACTACTTGAGCAAGATCGCCACCTGCTCCAGCAGATCCATCGCGTCCTGCATCCCGGCCTCCATACCCGAGTTGATGTGCGCGTCGCGGTGCTCCTGGCTCTTGTGCTGCACCAGAATGCTGAGCGTCGTACGACCGTCCCTGGCGGCGAGGGTCATCGTGTTCAGCGACTCCGCATCCGCCTCAGGGTAGCCCTCGTACACCTCGGTGAACACGATGCGCTCATTGGGGATCAGCTCGCGGTACTCGCCGTGGAACGCAACCTCGAAGCCGTCGTCGGTCACCATCACCCAGCGCCACGTGCCGCCGACGCGCAGATCCACATCCGCTATTGTAACCGCGCCCCGCTTGGCCGACCACCAGCGCTTGATCAGCTCGGGTGTGGTCCACGCCTGATACACAAGATGTGCCGGTGCCTCGAAGTCACGCGTGATCAGGACCTGCGTATCCGTCGGGAGCGTCACTACTGCCGTGCCCTTACTCGCTACTGCCACCATCTGCTTCCTCCGTTGCTTTGAGTTCCCCCAGCAGCTCGTCCAGCGCCTCGAAGCGGTCGTTCCACAGCCGCTCGTAGTTCTTGATCCAGTCGTGGATCGGCTTGAGCGCCGGGCCGTTCAGCCGGTACAGTCGTTGCCGTCCGTCGTCGCGAACATCCACCAGGCCCACCTCCCGCAGGACGCGCAGGTGCTTGGAGACCTGCGGCTGAGCCAGGCTCAGCAGCGTAACAAGATCGTTTACGGAGCGCTCGCCACTGACCAGCAGATCCAGGATCTGGCGTCGTTTGGGCTCTGCCACCGCGTTGAACGCGTCGGTTGTCGTCGCTACTCGTGCCATGTATGTATTATATACCCATATGGGAATATGTCAAGGGTTAATCTTGCCTGAATAACAAATTCCCAGCCTCTCGGCCGGGATGAAGAAGGTCTATGGAAGACAGACGCGACGATCGCGCCAGAGGAATAGCGATGTTAGCGAATATTCGATACAAATTGGAGGGAGCTGTAGCCGATGAGCAGCAGCAGATTCGCGACGACCAGCAGCCAGAACACCAATCGATATGAAGCTTTGACGGTTTTGTGGCGGTAGTATTGCCGGGCGATCAATGCACCTGGCCAGCCGCCTAGAAACTCGAAAACATGGAGAGTGGATTCAGAAACACGCTGCGTCCCTTGCACCGCGCTGGCTTTATCGCTCGCATACAGGCCGCAGGTGATCAGGCTGCTGAGCGAGTATGCGATCACGATCCAGGGGCTCAAAGGAATGATGTATGTCGCGAGTACGAGCAGAAGAAAAAAACTCGCGACAATGCCCAGCGTGAGGGCTGCTTTTGAAGGTGGCGCTTTGGACAAACGAACATCGATCGCACGTGGACGCTGCTGCTGATCATGGGTCAATGTGTAGAAGACCGCGCTGTTGATGGATGGGCGCACATGGCGATGTACAAAGGCGCTCACATGAAAAAAGATCGTCGGGCCACCGCCCTCGGGTGTGATAAAGCCAAAGCCGCGATCATCATTCCATGTCGTGATCGTCCCGCGCTGTTGTGTGGCCATTGCTCGCTGCTCCTGAGATGTTTGATGGGGTACGCCAAGCATAACATGGCCGCAGGAAGCCGGGAAACAGTTCTTTTGTCCTCGCAAGGTGGAGTACCCTGGAACAGCGCAGGCGACACGAGATCGATCCGGCTGATGGAAGCGAACGGCGCGCCCAACGCCGAAGCGCAGACGCGCCGCTTGCCGATCAGGCCGGCAGCGAGCCGAAGAGCAGATCCCGATGCAACGAGACGCCGGCGGTCACGCCATCCGCCGAGGCAAAGGTTGCATTCGGCGGCACACGCGCGATGTCTCCGGCAGCATAGACACCAGGAACCGTCGTGAGCTTGAAGGCATCGGTGCGAATGATTGGCCCGAACGGACCGTCGTCGACCGCGCAGCCAAGCTGCTCTGCAAGTGTGCTGTTCATGCGGGTGCGTGTTCCGATAAACAGCGCATCTACAGTCTGCGATCGACCATCGTCCAGCACTACCTGCATGGCCTGCCCGAGGTCGCCTGCAAGCTCCGTCACCGGCGCCGGCTCGATCGCAATCTTCCGATGCGCGAGCTTCGCTCTTGTCTCATCGTCGAGGTCGTCGCGGCCATTCAAAAAGAAGGTGGTCGGCCCCCAATCGGAAATCAGTATCGCCTGGTGCGAGGACATCGGCGTGAGATTGAGCACGCCCAGCCGCTCCCCGCCAAACTCAAAGCCGTGGCAGTAGGGACAGTGTAAAACGCGCTTGCCCCAGCGCTCCGCCAGGCCCGGAATATCCGGCAAAATATCCGACATGCCGAACGCCAGAATCAGCTTCTTCGCGGATACCGTATCGCCGGAGGCCAGGCCGACGTCGAAGCCATCACCCTCACGAGCCTGCGCCGACTCCACGCTGCCGCCGATAAAAGTCACCGATGGATAGGCCAGCAATTTTTCGCGCGCCTGCTCGATCATCGTGCGCGGCGATAGTCCATCTTGCCCGAAAAACCCATGCGATGCGTCGGCAAAGCGGTTGCGCGGCAGTCCTGCATCGACAACACATACTGAGCGCCGCGCCCGAGCGATCTGAATCGCGGCCGACAGCCCGGCAAAGCTGCCGCCGATTACGAGAGCATCATACGTCATACACACACTCCTTGAGATCCTTATGTAATGCCATGCGGCTCTGGAACTGAACCGCGAGCGTTGCCAGCGACACCGTGCGCAGCCGCGCCAGCAGCATCGCCTCCGCTTCTTTGAATGCGTCGTCGAGCGCCGCGTTGACCACCTGCTCGACCAGGCAGCCCGGCGACTCGGTCCGATTGCCGAGCGCGAACGGAGTTGGAGCGCCGATCGCCGCGTACACATCGTAGAGCGTCATCGCCGCCAGATCGCAGGCCAGCGACCAGCCGCCGCCATGGCCTTTTTCGGATCGTACAAAGCCGGCCTCGCGTAGTCCGGCCATCGTCCGCCGCACCACGACCGGATTTGTATGCATGGCTTTGGCCAGATCTTCCGATGTGAGCGGCTTTTCGGCTCCGGCTAGATGCATCAGCACATGGAGCACGCCAGATAATCGACTATCTCTTTTCATGTAACATATAATGTTACATGATCGAAGATTTGTCAAGAGGGAATTTTGTTGGAGAAAGAAGAAATCAGACAGATCGTTGGTCGGCGCGTCCGGTGCTATCATAAAAAGGAGTATCTATCTAGGGAGACAGCCTGATGACCACAGCTATGTATCCCTGTCCATGCTGCGGGTCACGCACCTTCGCCGCACCGCCGCCCGCCACCTATATTGTCTGTCCCGTCTGTTTTTGGGAAGACTTGCCCCAGGAAGAGCTCTGGCCGGTCATGTACTGTAAAGCCCTGCGGCAGGCCCAGCGCACGTTTCAAGCTATTGGCGCCTGTGATCCCGAATATATGTCTGTGGTACGTCCCGCCGAAGCCCATGAACACCCGTCAGAAGGCTGGTCGACCATCGATGTGCTCACCGAGCGTCTAGTTGGGGAGATTCGCACGGCGTTTGCAGATGTTACCCGTGGAGCCGGCGTTACGCTGCACGAGGCCCGTGTGATAGATGACTATGGCAGCGATGAAGAGCGTTTGGCCGCGCGACAGCTTGACACGGATCAGCACTGGTACGAGGTTCCCGATGAGCTGATTGCAGGGAGGCCGGACGCGCTGAGCTTCCTCGACGAAGCCGGCTTCTATTACTATCTGCCCGCCTATCTATCATGGACGCTGCGCAGCTATGATTCGTCGGACTCGGACTCGATACATTCGCTGCTGTTCGACCTTGCGCTCCGGCCATGGAAAGATAGCGGCTATCATGAGACTACTGCCCAGGCACGCTTTCGGCTTCTCACCACGGCCCAGGCCCAGGTCGTGTGCCGAGCGCTGCGCTTCCTCGCCGCCTACGGCTACTCTTGTGTCGACATGAAGCTGGTTCAGGCGGCCCTGGATCAGTATTGGGGCGATTTTTGCCCGGCCTTCGAACCCTGATTCTATGCCGTCACTCCGCTGCAAACACAACCGCTCAGATATAACACTAAGTCGCGCCGAAATTGGGTTACACTTTAATGTGACTAACCAGCTCCACCTATCTGGTGTTTAGAAACATTCAGATGGATTAGCTCATATCGATCAAGAAACTTGAACAGATGGGGCAATCATGACTCCCGACATGCAAGACAAACTCACCATGGTCACCGGTGCGACCGATGGCATCGGCAAAGAAACGGCGCTGGGCCTGGCTCGAATGGGCGCTCACGTGATCGTCGTGGGGCGCACGCCGGCGAAGATTGCCGCGACGGTTGAGCAGATCAAGGCGGAGAGCGGCAACGGGCAGATCGACAGCATGCAGGCCGATTTTTCCTCGCTGGAGCAGATTCGACAGCTGGCAAAGAGCTTCTACCAGCGCTACGATCATCTGGACGTGCTGGTCAACAACGCGGGCGGCGTTTTCGGCAGCCGCAGCGAGACCGCCGACGGCTTCGAGTGGACCTTCGGCGTGAACCATCTCGCGCCGTTTCTGCTGACCAATCTGCTGCTGCCCGCGCTTCAGGTCGCGGCGCGGCGCTCGGGATCGGCGCGGATCGTGACGGTCTCGTCGGCGGCGCACGTGATGAGCAAGCTCAACTTCGACGATCTTCAGAACCAGCGCCGCTACAGCGGTTTTCGCGCGTATGCGCAGTCCAAGCTGGCCAACCTGCTCTTCACCTATGAGCTGGCGCGACGGCTCAAGGACACCGGCATTACGGCGAACGCGCTGCATCCCGGCGGCGTGGCCTCGAACTTTGGTCGCGGACAGCCCGGCCTGTTCTCCAAGCTGGTCGGCTTCGCGATGAGCTTCGGCATCACACCGGAGCAGGGCGCGCAAACCTCGATCTACCTGGCCTCGTCGCCCGAGGTCGCAGACGTGACGGGTACCTATTTCAACAACCGAAAGCCTGCGCGCTCGTCGCCAGCCGCAAACGATGCCGCTGCTGCCGCACGACTCTGGCAGATCAGCGAGCAGCTTACGGGCCTGGCTGATAAACCACAGCCGATCACCGGCACGCCGGCGACAATCTAGAGCTATTAGTTACGTCAAGTCAACAAGCAGATCCTATCAAGCAAAAGGACTCGATGATGGAGCAACGATCAATCCTGGCGGCCTACGCTCATCCCGACGACGAGGCATTCGGCAGCGGCGGCACGCTGGCCAAGTACGCCCAGAGCGGCGCACGTGTGACGCTCGTCTGCGCGACCCGTGGCGAAGTCGGCGAGATCTCCGATCCGGCGCTGGCGACACCGGAGACTCTGGGCCAGGTTCGTGAGCAGGAGATGCTCAACGCCGCCAGGGCGCTCGGCGTCAGCGATGTACGTTTTCTGGACTACCGCGACTCGGGCATGGCCGGAACCGACGACAACCACAATCCCGAGGCCTTCGTCAACGTGCCCGCCGAAGAGGTTGTCGAGCGGCTGGTGCAGATTATTCGCGAGGTCCGACCACAGGTTGTGATGACCTTCGATCCCAGCGGCGGCTACGGCCACCCGGATCACATCGCGATCCACCAGCATACCGTCGCGGCCTTTCATCTGGCCGGCGATCCCGAGCGCTACCCCGAGGCCGGGCCGGTCTGGCAGCCGGCGCGGCTTTTCTACACCGCGATCCCGCGCTCGTCGTTCGTAGCCATGCGCGACCGGCTGGCTGAGGCGGGCGAGGATACCAGCATGTTCGAGCGGATCGAGGAGAACGGCATGGGCTGGCCTGACGATCAGATCAGCGCGCAGCTCGACGTATCCGGCACCGTCGGCGCCAAGTGGGAATCGCTGCACGCGCACCGCACACAATTTGGCGAGAACAACATGTTCCGGCGCTTCCCGGAGGACGAAGTGAAGGCTATGATGAGCCGCGAGCATTTCGTGCTGGCCTGGCCGCAGCCGACCGACGGCTTCAAGCTCTCGGATCTGTTCGAGGGCGTCACCTAGCCACACGTAACCGAACGAAGCTAGCCGGGAGGCGGAACTCCCGGCTGTTTTTGTTGCGCAACCCACATTCGATCCCTGAAGTTCAAGGAGCACCATGAATCGCACACGCTTTTCGCTGATCGCCCATCGCGATCACACGTTCGCCAATCCGCTGAGCGAGGAAAAGATCGACCGGCTGCTGCGGCTGCTGGATCTGCCGCCAGACGCGCAGGTGCTGGATGTCGGCTGCGGCAATGCCGAGCTGCTGATCCGCCTGATCGAGCGCTACAGAATTACCGGTACGGGCGTAGAGCACAACGCCGAGGCGCTAGCTGACGGTCCACGACGAGCGCAGGGCCGTATCCCCGTGGAGCGGCTACAGCTGCACGCGATCCCGGCCGCCGATTTCAAGCCGGATCGTTTGTTTGATGCCGCGCTGTGTATCGGCGCGTCGCATGCCTACGGCGGCTACACCCAAACCCTGGCGGCGCTCAAAGCCCTGGTGCGTCCAGGAGGCCAGATCTTGATCGGCGAGGGCTACTGGAAGCGCGATCCCGATCCCAAGTATCTGGCGGTGCTGGGAGCCGAGCGCGGCGAGCTGACCAGCCATGCCAAAAACGTGAGCCGTGCCGTCGCCGCCGGCCTCACGCCGCTCTACAGCGTCACCAGCAGCGACGACGATTGGGACCACTACGAGGGGCTGTACTGCCGCGCCATCGAGCGCTTCGTCGCCGCCCACCCCGACGATCCCGATAGTCCTGAGTTCGCCGCGTATATTCGGCGCTGGTACGCGGCCTATCTGCGCTGGGGCCGCGAGACGCTGGGCTTTGGCTTGTATCTGTTCCAAAACCCACGCGACGGCAGCGAAACTCCGCCACGTGGGTTTACGGAATTGCTGGATTGAGCGTCAGGCTACGGCAGCGCGAACGCCTCGTTGGTGGTTGAGTACGACGAGCCGCCGTTGGGACCGCCGCCGACTACATAGACGACGTTGTTGATGGTTCCAGCCGCCGCGCCATGACGTGGCGTCTGCATCGGCGTGAGCGAGCGCCAGGTATTCGTCGCCGGATCGTACTCCTCGTTTTGGACGAATACGCCGCCGCTGGGTGTGCGCTCGCCGCCCATCACCTGGGCCCGGCCGCTAATCGTCCCGACAACCACCGTTCGCCGTCCGGTCGGCATCGAGGCGCGCGCGGTCCACAGATTGGTCGCGGGATCGAACATCTCGACGGTGTTGAGCGTGTCGCCGAGACTTGAGCCGTCGGCGTTGCGCGTGCGGCCACCGAAGATGTACAGCTTGCCGCTGAGTGCCGCCGAGCCAGGATTGTCGCGCCGGGTGCTCATAGCCGGCGCCGCGCTCCAGGTATTCGTCGCCGGATCGTAGACCTCGACGCTGGACAGCGACGCGCCGTTGCCGCCCATGCCGCCGGCCACATAGATCCTGGTGCCGATCGCCTGCGCCGTCGCGCCGCCGCGAGCCGTGCTCATGGGAGCCAGCGCAGTCCAGCTATTGGTCGCCGGGTTGAAGACCGCCGCGTTGGTGACCGCGCCGGAGAACGCGCCGGTCGAGCCGCCGAAGACGTAGAGCTTGCCGTTGTACGCGACCGCCGCCGGATTCTCGACGCCGGGGCCGGGCAGATTCGGCCCGCTGCTCCAAGTATTGGTCGCCGCATCGAAGATGTAGAGCGTCGTCTGCGGCCCGGTGCTGGTCTTGCCCGCGACCACGTAGAGCTTGCCGCCGATCGCCGCGCCGCCCACGTCCAGCAACGAGGCCGGCAGCGATTGTTTGCTGGCCCAGGTGCCGCCTGCGCTTGGCGTGCCCGGATTGGGCTTGAGCGCCGTCACGCGATTCGCGCCTAGCTCGCCGACATAGATCGTGCCGTCGGGACCCTGCGTCAGCGGCAGCGGATTGCTGAAACCGCCGATCAGCTGCTTGGACGAGACCACCGAGCGACCATCCGCCGAAAGCTGCACGCGGGTAATATCGTCGCCGACCGAGTAGTTCACGATCAGCAGTTCGCCCTTGAGCGCGCCGCCAAACACATTCGAGGTGTACTCGATCACGCCGTTGGACGAGCGATTCATGCCCAGGCTGTGCAGCGGCCCGACATAGTTGGCCGGCGACGACACGTTCTGGTAGTGGCCGTCCTTGAAGACGCACTCGCTGCGATACGGGTTGGGATGGCCGTAGTACTTGCCCTGCTCGATGCGCAGCAGCAGATCCGGCTGCGAGCCCGGATTATCGCCGCCCTGAGTCCATGATGTCGTGCTGCCGTTGCCGGTGCAGGGCGGCGTCGGCGAAGGCGGGAACGTGCCGGTCACGCCCAGGCCGTTATCGGTGGCGTACAGCGTGCCATTGCTGTGGAAAGCGAAATCGTAGGAGTTGCGCAGGCCCGAGGCGTACACCTGAACACTGCACGGCGGCGGACCGAAGATATTGCTGGTGTTCGCGCAGGTGCCGTCAAAGGTCGCGCTGCGCACATCCGCCACCACGATCGCGGCCGAGAGCGGCTGCTCCTGCATCGTGCCGAACTCGGTGTTGGCGGTGTTGGGAGCGCCTGCGCCGGTGTTGCCGCCGACCGCGATGTAGAGCTTGCCGTCCGGCCCGAAGTGCAGCGAGTTGACCGCGTGATTGGCCTTGGCGCGCGGCAGGCCCGTGATCACGTCCTGGCGTGTGGTAAAGCCGGAGCCCGAGAGCTTCGTGATCGTGCTTGAGTTGGGCGTGCCGTTGTCGAGCGACGGGCTGGAGTGCGAAACCCACAGGATCACGTTACTCGGCGTCGAGAGCGGATCGACGGTGATACCCAGCGTCAGCCGCGAGCCCAGCGTGGTGATCACCTGATCCGCGACGACCTGCTTGGCATCGTTGAGCGTGATCGCGTGGATCTTGCCCATCATCTCGGCCACATACAGGCGTCCATCCGGCCCCCAGACCATCGAGGTCGGCGCGCTGACCGGGAACGACGAGCGCGTAAAGCCGACGCTTGAGACCGGCGGCGGTGTGGTTGTCTCCTCGGCCGCGACCGAGAAATCGTCGAAGGTGAAGCTGAGCGGCGCTGTCGCGTTGCGGTGTGTGGCGAAAATGCCGCCAAAGCTGCGCGTGCCGATCGTCGGATCGATACCGGCGGCGTCGAAGCTAAAAAACTCGGGCGGCGCGATAAACGTATCCAGCGTGGTCGCCGAGCCGCCGTTGATGCGATAGCTGGCCGCGATGCTGCGATCGTTGGGATCGGTGCGCAGCGTAAGCTCGATCGGTCCGCTCGTGTTGATCGCGCCCGACAGCGTTTTCTCGACGAACACGCCGTTGACCTCAAGCAGATACTCGATCTCGTAGCCGGTCGGCAGCGAGATCACCTCGAACTTGACGTAGTTGTTCTGATCATTGCCGAACCATAGCCCGGCCTGCTCGAAGTTGCCGCTGGCCATCGGCAGATCGCGCAGTGTGGTTTTGATCAGCGAGATCTGGCTCGGCGCGTCGATGCCGACGCCCAGCATGTTATCCTGATCATTGTGGGTCGTGTAGGCAATGCCCGCCGTCGTAGTCAGCGCGAGTGTGCCCGGCGCGGCCATGTTCTCAGCCAGTAGCGACGGAAGATAGCCATCGCCGTTTGCTGGGTGGCTGAGAAAGGTAAAGCCGGTGCCGACCGCGTTCGCATCCTGAATCTTGCTGCTGTCCTGATCGAAGCTCAGCGTGTACGGCGGTCGAATCAGAATCTCGGAGCAGGGCAGCGGCAGGCAGGTCGCCTCGGCCTCGACGTTCAGCGTTACGGGCAGCGTCGCGGTCTCGTGGCCAGGTCCGATCGCGGTGACGGTCGTGGTGTAGCTGCCGGGAGCCAGACCCGACGCATCGACCGAGAGCGTGCGGCTGCCGGGCGTGGTATCGCTTGACTGATTGATGCTTAGCCAGGATGCCTGCTCGCTGAGCGTGTACTTGACCTTTGAGCCCTGGCTGCTGAAAAGATCGATCGTTTTGCTGGCCGATCTTCCGCGCGGCAATCGCACACGCAGCCCTTCGTCGGTGAAAACCAGCGCCGGACCACCGTTGCGTACCAGGAAGCGCGCGGCAGTAACGATCGTTCGACCGTCCGCCAGGTCGATCGCCGCGACAACCGTGTGAAAGCCGTTTGCGAGACGGCCTGTATCGAAGGGCTGGGCCACGCCGCTGGTCGCGCTGCTGGCAAGATCGAACGGAGCCGTCCGGTCGATCGAGTAGGGCGCGGCATCGAGGCGACCTTCGAGCAATGCGGCGGGCGGATCAAGGAAGAACCGCACCTGGCTGGTCTCGGCCTCCGAGGTTGCAAAAATAAAGCGCCGGCCTGAAGCAATCGCCCGATCCAGCAGCACCTGCTCCGAGCGTTTAGGCCCAGAGCTTATGTAAAGCTTGTACGGCTCGATCTCAGCGGTATGCTTGGTCTTATCCCCGCCTGGCACCTTGGTAGGTTGCTGTTGTCCGGCAACCGGTGCGGCCAGCAGCGCTGCGATCAGGAACAAGAGCAGGTAAAGCCAGCTCATATTCCAGCGCACGGGGCGTCGTCTCAAGCGGCTCAATACTTTTGCCGTATGCACCGAGCTTTGGACATTCTGCCGTGCGACCGAGGGGCGAACCGTTGCCAGCGTCTCTCCATCTCCTGATTGCGTTGTCATAGCCATCCTCCGATCCTTAAGTATCGTTGCATCTTCGTCATACCAAGAACATTCACCGGCCCTCCGATGTGGAAGAGCCAGCCTGCGGGGTTACAGGCAGCACAAAGACTCCAATTTCGGAGACAACGGCCATTAATCCCTGCCACCATGAACAGGAATCACCGCACATTGATACCAGCACCAAAAGCAGGAAACAGGCAGCAGAGCCTGAGCTAGCGTGCAGGCATCAGGTTTGACTGAAAGCGGTCACGAATTGTGATGAAAGAGATCTGGATCGATGGTTGCTCTGAGGCAGATTCCGGGCCAGAAAACGATCGCAATAGAACGCACGAGACAACAAGGGGGCAATTGTCTAATCAGGGTGCGATTAAATTACGATATAGCCAGGAATTCGGAGATATTGGCGAGATGAGAGCCACACCATCTAGTGATGGGAGCATCATAGCATCTTGTCGTAGGCAAGATCAATAAAAAATTCGTAAAGATTCCATACAATTACTACACAATGAAACAAAGACTGCTCCGATGCCTGGAAGCACCGGAGCAGTTTTGGATCGAGCGATAGATTGAGCGATAGATTGAGCTAGGGCAGGCTGTTGAGATACGGACGATGGCTGTTGGAAAACTCAAAGTTGTTGTAGGCATCCCAGTTGATCGACCAGGTCATCAAGCCCCGGAAGTTGGCGTAGCCGCTGGGATTGCGCAGCACATAGCCGCCGCCAAAGGACTGGCCTTTGATCAGGTAATTGAGCGCGCGCTGGACGGTCGCCGGAGCGGTGTAGCCGCCACCAGCCGCGCCCGGCGAGGCCGGCAGACCGATCAGCACCTGATCCTGGCGCAGCGCCGGAAAGATATTGCTGGTGTTGTTGGCCACCGGGAAGCCGGCCAGCAGCATCTCGGCCATCGCAACCTGGAAGTCTGCGGTTCCCTGCGAGTAATTGCGACCGTCGAGGCCGGTCATGCTGCCCGAGTTGTAGTGCTGCACATGGATATAGGTCAGCTTGTCGCGCAGGCCATAGATCACCGGCAGATACGCGCCCCAGATGCCGCCGTATGCGCCCAGACCACCCTGAACATAGGCCGTCTCAGGAGCCATCGTTAGGATAAACGACGAGCCGAAGCGGTTGGCGATCGTGCGTGTCGCGGCGATCAGGTTGACGATCTTGGGCGAGGTCGGGCTCTTGAAGTTCGTATCACCACCGTTGAGCGAGACCGAGCTACCCTCGAAGTCGATGTCCATACCGTTGAAGCCGTAGGTCTCGATAATCGAAATCATCGAGTTGGCGAAGTTCTGCTGCGCCGTGCTGCCCGACAGATCGACCGCTCCATTCGCGCCGCCGACTGAGATCAGCACTTTCTTGCCCCGGCTCTTGAGATACGCAATATCGCTTTTGAAGTCGGCGACGCTCGCGTTGAAGGGCGTGAAAGCCATCGTGGAGCCGCCCGGCACCGTCGGCTCGGCAAACGAGACGTTGATCACATCGTACGCCGACGCAACGTCGCGCAGCCGGATCACGCGCGAGCCGTTGTCGAAGTTGTGCCAGTAGCCGACCAGCAGACGCTTGGGCAGGCTGCCGCTCGGCGGCGAGGTTGGCGTCGGCCCAGGCGGCGTGGCGGTTGGCGTGCGAATCGGTGTGGCCGTACGGATCGGCGTGGCGGTGCGGACCGGCGTGGCCGTCGGGTTGGTGGAGGACTGCGGCTGCCAGAGCGCGGGCACGTTGGGCGGCTCCCAGCCCGTGAGCGAAGTATGCGCCTGAATACACTTGTAATCGATGCCGTTGTACGAGGCCAGCTGGTTGACGGCGTAGGCCGTGTTGGGCTGCCAGGCCGGCGCCAGCGCCTGCGTCGGCGTGACGTTCACAAAGAGCAGACTCAGCAGCAGCACGGTACCCAGCAAGGCGCTCACTAGACGCGTGAACCGTTGGGGCATGGGCTTCCTCCTTTTGACGAACAAAAGAACAACGGAACAAGTGAACAAAACGTGAGAACCAAGAACCAAAAGCTAGAACCAAAAGCAAAGAACAACGGAACAAAGATCAAACACAAGGACCTTCATTCCCCTCTCCTATCGGGGGTGCCCTCTGGGCCTGGAGAGGGATTGGGGGTGAGGGCCATTCCCACAACTCGAATGGTTTAAAAATAGTCTATTTTAGAAGAATGTACCACGAGGAGAGCGCCGCTACATCGGCAGAATCACGCAGATTAGGAGAAAAAGCCAGCAGATCGCAAAAAAGCCGATTGCCTAGGCAACCGGCCGAGAGAGAAGAGTAGAAGGGTAGTAAAACAAGTGGTTAAAAACGTTCTTCCCCTCGCCTGCCGCAACCGAGGTCGAAGCCGACCGAGGTTCGGGGAAGGGGAGTCGGCGCAGCGATGGGGTGAGGGCCTGAACCAAAATCTCTTTGTTCCCTTGTTCGCTTGTTCCTTTGTTCCCCTCGCTGTCCAGCCTACCTGTAGCCCTCGGCCTGCAAGTTGAACAGCCGCGCGTAGGTGCCGTCCTGCGCCAGCAGCTCGGCGTGCGTACCCAGCTCGGTCAGATGACCGTTTTCCAGCACCGCAATCCGATCCGCCATACGCACCGTGCTGAAACGGTGGCTAATCAGCAGCGCGATCTTGCCATTGGTCAAGTCGCGAAAGCGCTGAAAGATCGCATACTCGCGCTCGGCATCCAGCGCTGCGGTCGGCTCGTCCAGCACCAGCACTGCGCCATCACGCATAAACGCCCGGCCCAGCGCGATCTTCTGCCATTGGCCGCCCGACAGCTCATGGCCGCTCTTGAACCAGCGACCCAGCATCGTCTCGTAGCCGTCGGGCAGCGTCGCCACCACCTCATCCGCGCCGCCGCGCTGCGCCGCGCCCAGCAGCCGCTCCTGATCGTCGAGCGCCGTGATCTGGCCGTAACCGATGTTCTCGCGGACGGTCGCCTGGTAGCGCACAAAATCCTGAAAGATCACGCCGATGCACAGCCGCAGATCGTCGAGATCGTACTCGCGCAGATCTGTGCCGTCGAGCAGAATCTGGCCTTCCGTCGGATCGTAGAGCCGGGTCAGCAGCTTGATCAGCGTAGTCTTGCCCGCGCCGTTATTGCCCACCAGCGCCAGCTTCTCGCCGGGCGCGATATGCAGATTCACATGGCGCAGCGCCCACTCGTCGCGGCCGGGATAGCGAAACGACACGTTGCGAAACTCGATGCCCTGCCGGATCGGACGTGGCACCTTGCGCCCGTTGGGCAGCGCCACCATGCGCGAGTCGAGCATCAGAAAATCAAAGAGATTATTCAAAAACAGGCCGCTCTCGTACAGGCTGCTGATGCTGCCGAGCGTGCTCTGGAACGTGCCCTGGCTCTGGCGGCACAGCGTCAGGTAGAGAGTCATATCGCCAAGCGTGATGCTGCCGCTCAGCGTGCGCCAGACAATATAGGCGTAGGCGCTGTAGTAGCTCGCCGTGCTGAGCAAGCCCCAGACCAGACTGATCCAGCTTCTGCGCACCGCCAGCGCCGTATCTTCGCGGTAGAGCTGCCAGAAAAGATCCTCGTACTGCTTAAAGAGCGGCAGTCCCAGTCCAAAGAGCTTGACCTCCTTGGCGCTCGTATCGACCGTCAGCACATTCTGCACATACTGCATCCGCCGAAACTCGGGAGCGCGCCAGGTCAGCAGCCGAAAATGCAGCGAGCTATAGCGCGCCTGCGCCAGAAACGCCGGGATCGTCGCGCCGACCAGAATCAGCGCCACCAGCGGGCTGAACGCCAGCAGCAGCACCGCAAACGAGAGCAGCGTCAGCCCGTTCTGGATCAGCCGAAACGCCGTGTTGACGCTCGACAGCGCGCGACTGCCGCCTTCGCGCCGCGCATTTTGGAGCTTATCGTAGAACGTCGAGTCCTCGAACGACTCCAGGTCGAGCGTGATCGCCTTGTTGACGATCGCGGACGTGACCATATGATCGACGCGCGCGTGCAGCACATGATCGAAGAGCGAGCGAATCTGGCTGATCACGGCGCTCAGCGTGATCAGCGCGAACTCAAGCAGCAAAAACGGCAGCGCCGTACGCAGACCGGCCGCAACCGACTGCTGCGCCTCCAGCGCCTGCACCACAGCATCCACGATCAGCTTGCCGACCCAGGCCTGGCTTGCCGGTAGTGCAGCCGCGATCAGCGTCAGCAGCGCAATCCCGATCGTGCTGGCCCTATGCGCCTGCCAGACCAGCCGAAACGCGCGCGGCAGATTGCGCACAGCAGCGAGCAGATCCCGCCAGCGCTCACGCAGCGACTCGACGCGCCGCCGGGCAAAACCAGGACTTTCAACCACCATCGCCTCTCCTTCCTAGCCGTCGACAAACAAAGCCCAAGCGTTTGTTGCCGCCCGCTTGAGCAGTGTAGCGCGCCTGACCAAGATCGTGGATCGGATGGTTGTCTAGCAATCCCTGGCGCAAACCTGGAAGAACGTCTAGGCTGCGCTCAGCTCGGCCAGAGCTGATGCCGGGCCGTAATACACGATCGTGTCATACTCGAAGACAACCTGGCTCTGCGTCTGGTGCTGACCGAAGATCGCCTGTAGCTCGTCGAGCATCGGCTGGTAGCTAGGATGATCGGCCTCGGGCACGTACGACGACGAGAGTAGACGACCCTTGACGCCCTCGAAGTCGAAGGTTTGAAGATTCTCGAAGCTGGCCTTGCGAAAACGACCAGCGCCAAAAAAGCGCTTCATACTCTCATCGTCGAACTGCTTGTGATTGACGGCGGTGTAGTCGGTGCCGTGCGTCAGCAGCAGCCGCTCGTAGGCTTGCAGAAACGGCGAGCTGTCAAGCCGGCGATCGTTCCAGATCAGCGTGACGTAGCCGCCAGGCTTGAGAATCCGCACACAGTCCGCCCGAAAGCGCTCGTGATCGAACCAGTGAAACGCCTGGCCGGCCGTGATCAGATCCACACTGCCAGCGTCGAGCGTGGTGACCTCGGCGGTTCCGGCAACACTGTGGAAGCGCGGATAGCCGCTCAGCAGCCGATCGCCGGCGCTGCGCATCTCGTCGTTGGGCTCGACGCCGATCACCTGGTAGCCCCGCTGAAGCAGTAGCTCGGCCAGAATTCCGGTGCCCGAGCCAATATCGGCGATGGTCGAGGCGCTGCTGAGGCCGCACTCCGCCGCCAGCAGATCGATCAGCGCCTGCGGATAGCTCGGCCGGTACTTGATATAGTTGTCGACCCGGCTAGAAAATCGTTTGGTCGCATCGCGCATTGGTTTCTCCAAACTGCTCACACCGAGCACCTGCACGTTTGATTGGCTGAGAGACGATTTCCCCAGCCAATCAACGGTTGTTTGCGCTATTTTACAGCGCCTAGCGCCGGTATTTATCGACAAAACGACCTACATTACTCGCTGCTACTTGCTCCCAGCTCAGCGGCTCGCCGCTCATCAGCTCGCGCCGGCGACTTTGCTCGGCGAAAAATTCCTGGTCCAGGTAGATGATCGGATCAAGCGGCGACAGCGTGAGCGAGTCGCGCGGCCCGAGGTAGAGATAGCCATCGGCGCTGCCGAGCGGGCTGGGCTGATCGGTCTGCCCCGGAAACGCGCGCATCTGCGGCTGCTCTCCCGCCACCGGCGATTGATTCGCCGTGGCATCCCCGCCGGCCGCGCCAGTGTTGGAGCCGCCTGGGCGTCGCATCAGCACCGTTCCTGGAAACTTCTGACAATCGAGCGTTTCGAGCCAGCTGTCTTTTACGAGCGCCAGCGCCGGCGTTTGCCACGCGGCCATGCGTTCCTCGACCTGGGCATTGCACTGATCGTCGGCAAAGCCGGTATGTACCAGGATCACGAAAGTGCGGCCCGGATACTCGGTCTCGACGATCTGCTGCATCAGCTGCGCTTTGCCGCCTGCGGACTGCGGCTGTCCCGACTGCGGCAGCTGGCGCATCTCTGGCTGTTCTGCCGGCGGTCCACCGGTATTCGCTCCCGACTGCGGCAGCTGGCGCATCTGCGGCGACCCCGACGGCGCGGCTGCGCCACTCGCGCCCGGCAGCGGCTGAAGCTGGTTGCTGCCATCACCACCGGCGGCTTGCAGCGTGTTCGTGGGCTGGCTGCGATCAAGGTGTGTGCCGCCGATGATCACCAGCGCCTTCAAGCCTTTATCCAGCACTTCATCGGTCACAACCTGCGCAAAATGCGCGTCGCGCTGCGCCTGGAAGGGCTCGACATCCGAGCGATCCTGGACCTGGCTCCAATCGATCGGCGGGTCGCCGAGCAAGATCCGCAGCTTCTGGTCGTCGGGCAGCGACTGGTTGACGGCGCGCACCGCCGCGAACAGCTGCGGATACATCACCTCGGTGCCGCCCGGAATCTTGCCGACCGCATCGCTCCAAACCTTCTGCAAATCGTCGGCGTCCACATCCTCGCCGCGCACATAGCGATCGACCAGATCCTGGTAGCGGGCGTTGCCGTACTCGACAACCAGCGCATCGACCTTTTTGGCAAACTCCGGGTGGCGCAGCAGAGCCTGGTAGAAATCGCCGAGCTGCTGAAGGCCATGCTCATCGCCGATTGCGACGACCGAGTAGGAGTCGAAGGCTTGCAGCACGCCGTCGACGGCGCTCTGAACCTGCGCCTCGCCGCCTGCATCGCGCTGAGTGAGCGAGCGAAACGCGCTGCTGACCGCGCTCTGCACGCTCGGGCCAAACGCCGTTTGCTGCGACAGGGCCAGCGCGGCGAGTGTGCCGCCCACCAGGATCACGATCAGCAGAGCACCGGCCTTTATCCAACGCATGTACGATTCCTCCTGTGCGCTCATGAGCAGATCCAGCTACAGACCTGCGTCCGTTACCATGTCAAGGAACATGCCAATATGTTCTGTTCGCTCCTGTGAGCGAAATCTGCTACAAATTGTATAGGTCTGAGTGTAATAAAATGCTGAGATTCGAGACAACAGCTGATAAGAAACCAAGCCGGGCGCAAGCCCAAAAGGAGATCGGTATGCCAGCAGCGCAACACTACGACGCGATTGTGATCGGAGCCGGACAGGCGGGCGGGCCGCTCTCCACGGCGCTGGCGCGAGCAGGACGCAAAACCGCGCTGATCGAGCGCGAGCACGTGGGCGGAACCTGCATCAACGAAGGCTGCACGCCCACCAAAACCATGGTCGCCAGCGCACGCGTGGCCTACCTGGCTCGTCGCGCAGCCGACTATGGCGTGCAGACCGGGCCAATCTCGATCGATCTGAGCAAAGTTCGCCAGCGCAAACGTGACATTGTGGAGAGCTTTCGCGGCGGCAGCCAGAAGCGGATCGAGGACACCGAGGGCGTGGATCTGCTGGACGGCGAGGCCAGCTTCAGCGGCGAGAAGCAGATCGAGGTCCGGCTGAGCAGCGGCGAGACACGCACCCTGAGCGCCGATCTAATCTTTATCAACACCGGGGCGCGGCCCAGCCAGCCGCCGATCGATGGGCTGGAGCAGGTGCCTACGCTCAACTCCACGACGATCATGGAGCTGGACGAGGTACCGCAGCATTTGCTGATCCTGGGCGGCGGCTATATCGGCCTGGAGTTCGGCCAGATGTTCCGGCGTTTCGGTAGCGAGGTGACGATCGTGCAGCGCGGCGACCAGCTGCTGGGACGCGAAGACGCCGATGTGGCCGAGGCGGTGGCGGATGTGCTGCGCGAAGACGGCATCGAGGTGCTGCTCAACACGACGACGCTGAGCGCCGAGCACGCCGACGGCACGATCAAGCTCACGGTACGCGGACCGAGCGGCCTGCGCACGCTGAGCGGATCGCATCTACTGGTGGCAGCCGGACGCACGCCCAACACCGATCGGCTGAATCTCCAGGTGGCCGGCGTCGAGACCGACAAGCACGGCTTTATCAAGGCCAACGAGCGGCTTGAAACCAACGTCGCGGGCATCTACGCGCTGGGTGATGTCAAAGGCGGCCCGGCGTTCACGCACATCTCCTACGATGATTTTCGCATCGTGCGCACCAATCTGATCGAAAACGGCAGTGCCACGACCGCCGATCGGCTGGTGCCGTACACGGTTTTTATCGATCCGCAGCTGGCGCGCGTCGGTTTGAGCGAGAGCGAGGCACGAGAGCAGGGCCGCAAGATTCGCGTGGCCAACATGCCGATGAGTTCCGTCGCGCGGGCGCTGGAAGTCGACGAAAGCCGGGGCTTTATGAAAGCGATCGTCGATGCGGAGAGCGAGCAGATTCTGGGCTTTACGATCCTGGGCATCGACGGCGGCGAGGTCATGGCGCAGGTGCAGCTGGCGATGATGGGCAAGCTGCCCTACACCGTGCTGCGCGACGCGATCTTCGCCCACCCAACGCTGGCCGAGTCGCTCAACAATCTGTTCTCGTCGCTGGACGAGTAGATCCGCTGGTGAGCGCTCGCCCGGACTGAGGCCGCATCGCAGGGAATAACAAATGCTGTACAGGATGTGATACCGGGCGTAGGCGATACGCTCCTACGAATCGATGTATGCACCAACACATGACGCAAACAATCATGGAGGATCTACGTGGAACTTGCGATGATCGGTTTGGGCAAGATGGGCGGGAATATGACCGAGCGGCTGCTGCGCGGCAACCATCGCGTGGTCGCCTACGACCGCAACCCGGAGGCGGTGCAGGCTGCTGTAGCGGCAGGCGCAGCCGGCGCGGCGACGCTTGAGGAAATGGTTCAAAAGCTGAGCACACCGCGCGTAATCTGGATGATGGTTCCCGCCGGAGCGCCGGTCGACAGCACGATCGCGGCGCTTCAGCCGCTGCTTCAGCCAGGCGATATTCTGATCGACGGCGGTAACTCGCTCTACAAGGATAGCCAGAAACGCGCCGCGCAGCTCAAGGAGCACGGTATCGCCTACATCGACGCCGGAACCAGCGGCGGAATCTGGGGCCTGAGCGAGGGCTACTGCCTGATGGTCGGCGGCGAGCGCGAGGCGGTGGCGCACGTCGAGCCGATCATGCTGACGCTGGCACCCGAGGGCGGCTACGCGCACGTAGGGCCGAGCGGCGCCGGACATTTCACCAAGATGATCCACAACGGCATCGAGTACGGCATGATGCAGGCGTACGCCGAGGGCTTTGAGATCTTGCAGTCCAAGACCGAGATGAACCTGGATCTGCACCAGATCGCCGCGCTGTGGAACCACGGCAGCGTCGTGCGCTCCTGGCTGCTGGAGCTGGCCGAGCAGATGTTTGCCGACGAGCCGGATCTCGCCTCGATCAAAGATTGGGTCGCCGACTCGGGCGAGGGACGCTGGACGGTGCAGGAGGCCATCGATCAGGACGTGCCCGCGCCGGTGATCACGCTTTCGCTCATGCGGCGCTTCGCATCGCGACAGGAGGAGTCGTTCGCCAACAAGGTCGTGGCGGGCCTGCGGCACCAGTTTGGCGGCCACGCGGTCAAGCGCGAGCCCTGAGCCGAGCTCCTACGCAGCGGAGGCGCTGATCCTCGGATCAACGCCTCCGCTATGGTGTTTGACGACGGAATGACAGGAAATGCTGCGATCAGGCTATGAGGTGAGCGGATGTGGCAGCGCAGCGTTGTTGTTGAGTAAATGCCGAACCACGTCGAGCAGCGTTTCCAGATCAAACGGTTTTTTCAGAAAATGCGCGCCCATCGTCGTAAACGAGTCTTGCAGCTCTTCGATCGATTTGGTCGCGGCGCTACAGATGACCACTGGAATTGTGGCGGTCGCCGGTTGCAGCTTGAGACCCTGCAACGTTTCCCAGCCGGTCAGATCGCCGTCGAAGAGCAGATCCAGCACGATCAGATCAGGCGTTACTCTGGTGATCGTCGCCGGATCGAGCTGAGGCGTTGGCTGAAGAATAACCTCGTATCCTTCGTCTTCAAACAGGTCACTATACAGCGCTAACAATGAAGGATTATCTTCAATTACAAGAATCCGCGCAGCCATTCGTCCATCCTTCTGCATTAAGCGTCTCTGATTTAACCGGAAGTTTGCGAACTAGGATACTGGCTGACACCACTTCGACAGACAAAACAAGAATCCGTGCCCGCGTTCATGCTCCTTAACCGGCTATCCTCTGAGGAGCACTCGGAGCAGGAGAGCCGCTGCTAATGCGTGTGCCTGGTCGCACAGCACTAACGGAATTGATCTTCTGGCAGGTATTCAATCCCGATCTGCAAGCCTTGAAATCTGGCTAGTAACAGACACGCTGGGAATATCTCTTAGCGTATTGTACCTCTAATCACGGTCAATAGATACGGCAAAAACACGAACCACGCCTCATTTTCATGATCGCGCTCCGGCTGCCTCCCAGGCTTGCCGCAGCCAGGTGCTCACCTCGGAGTCGATCTCAGCCGGATCGCGGAGCTCTAGATGATGCATAAACCTTCCAGGAGCAGGCTCCACAACTTCCTTCCAACGCGGTGACTCATCGCGCCCGGGCAAGGACACGCTGAGCACCAGCGGCGCGGTATGTCCACGCAGATACTGATCCGGCATCCACACCCAGGCAAAGGCGCGGCGACGGCGAAAGGCTATTTGACTCCTGGTGGCGCGCGTGCTGGCCGGGCCAAGCGCAGCCACTGCGCGACAAACCTCTGCAAAGAGCGTCTGAGCCAGCGGTTTGCCGGCGAAGAACTCATCTGGAGTCATTCTGCTCTCCTTGTTGCACAGCGCGGAACTCAGGCCGGTAGTGTACGCCAGACGCCTATCACAGAGCAACACTCGCCTGGTGCTGCCCGGCTGAACCGGCCGCTGCATGGTATGATTCGCGGTGTATCTTCGCCGGGAGCGGCAGCCACTTTGCAGTGCTGGATGCTCCCGGATCGCTGTATGGACACTCACCCAATGTCTTTAGAATCATCAATTCCCGCCAGGCGAAGCCCCAACAACCGCCGGCTGAGGCGGCTCAATCTCACCCAGCGCTTCATGCTCGGCAGCCTGATCATTCTGGTCGCGGGAATGCTCGGCGTCGGCTGGTGGGTCGGGCAGCAGATCGAGCTGGGAGTTGTGCAGCGCACCGCCGCCACAACCGCGCTCTACGTCGATAGCTTTATCGCTCCCAATCTGCAAGAGCTAGCTGACAGCGACACGCTGGACGCCGAGCACGTCGCGAATCTTGATCAATTACTGCGTGACACAGCGCTTGGCCAGCAGATCGGCGCCTTTAAAGTCTGGAACGCCGAGGGCCGTATTGTGTACAGCGTCGATCTGGCGCAGACCGGACAGGTTTTTCCGGTGCAGGGCGGCCTGGCCGAGGCGCTCTCCGGCAGCGTCGCGGCGCGCGTGAGCGACCTCGAAGACGAGGAGAACGAGCGGGAGCGGCTGGAGCAGTCTCAGCTGCTGGAGATGTACAGCCCGGTGCGGCTGGCGGGCACCAACCAGGTCATCGCGGTGGCCGAGTTCTACCAATCGGTAGACGATCTCCAGCGTGAGATCGAGGCTGCCCGTCTGCGCAGCTGGCTGGTCGTCGGCGTGGCGACGCTGATCATGTATGTGCTGCTGGCAGGCTTCGTCAAGCGGGCCAGCGACACGATCGACCGGCAGCAGATCGCGCTCAACGATCAGATCAGCCGCCTGACTGAGCTACTGAGCCAGAATGCCGAACTGAGCGATCGGGTACGCCGGGCTGCGGCGCGCACCACCGCACTTAACGAGCGCTTTCTGCGCCGAATCGGGGCGGAGCTGCACGATGGGCCGATTCAGGATCTGAGCCTGGCGCTGCTGCGGCTAGACCAGCGGCCGGTCACAACAGGTGAGGCAGCGGGCGACGAACAGCCGGAGCAGCCGGATATTGTGCAAGAATCGCTGCGTCATGCGCTGCAAGAAGTTCGCGGGATCGCCGCCGGCCTGAGCCTGCCGCATCTCAACGATCTCACGCTGCCCGAGACAATTGCGCGCGCCGTACGCTCACATGAGCGCCGCACCGGCACCCACGTGACGCTGACTCATACCGAGCTGCCGGACGCAGCGCCGCTGCCGGTGAAGATCACTGTGTACCGGCTGGTGCAGGAGGCGCTGACTAACGCCTATCGACACGCCGGGGGCCAGGGCCAGACCGTCGACGTTACCTTTGACGGCGAGCACCTCAGCGTTGAGATCGGCGACCAGGGGCCGGGCTTTGACACGGCGCACGTAACCGATTGGAGCCAGCATCTCGGCCTTGCGGGCATGCGCGAGCGCGTCGAAAGTCTTGGCGGCAGCTTTCAGGTTGAAAGCGTGCAGGGACACGGCTCCAAAGTGCAGGCGCGACTTTCGCTCCAGATGGTCGAAGAAATGTATGAGTGACCCGATCCAGCGCCGGAGCAGACAATCTGCTGGGGCAGCATGTCAACCAAAATCAGCTTTGAGTAGATCCTGGATCGAAGGGCTGCTTCTATGATCAATAGTGCCGAAATTGTTGGCTGGGTTCCGCAGAATGATCGCTGGGACGATCTGGTAGACGACGCCGAAGCTGAAGCGCTCGCCGCGCACTATATGCGCCGCCTCAGCACCAGTCCGAGCGAATCTCAGCAGCAGCTCAGGGAGGTGCCTCACTATCTTGCCAGGGCCGGCGCGGTCGATCGCTTATGCATACTATTGACAAGCTTCACCTTTCTGATCGCCAGACTCCGCGAAGCTAGCCCGCAGGACTTGATCAATGACTTCGACCTGTTTTTGGATCCGGAGTTGTCAGTAGCGGCTGAGTTTCGGGAAGACGCACGACAGATTCAGGAGGTATTGCGGCTGTCGTCGCATATTCTGACCTATAGCCCGGGACAGTTGCCCGAACAGCTGCTTAAGCGTCTTTCCAGCTCCTCCACACCCCTGATCCAGGCGCTACGAGCCAACGCGCTCAAGAGTAAGCTCGCAACCTGGCTCCGGCCACTCGCAGTCAGCCCATCGACATCCAACTCGCGGCTGCTGCGCACCATGGCTGGATCGACCGGCCATATCGACGTCGTTGCGGTCATGCCCGACGCGCAGCATATCGTAGCCGCAAATCGATCATCAATCATGATCTGGGACATCGAGACAGGGCAAGAGGCGAGCCGCTTCAGCATTGACGACGAGGAAGACATCACCGACCTGGTGGTCAGCCAGGATGGAGAGTTTATTCTTGCAACATTCCGGGACGGAACCGTGCGCATCTGGGAGATCGCTACCGGAGCAGAGATCCGCCGGCTGCGCCACCACGAGCGCGCAGCGCTGACGCTGGGACTCCTGCCGAATGGCCACGTCGTCTCCGGCGGGACCGACGGCATGCTGCGTATTTGGGATTGGCCGAGCGGAACCGTCATACGTGTGCTGCAAGGCAGCGTCCCGGCGATACACTGTCTGGCCATCACGCCGGATGGACGAGCTGCAGTGACCGGTGGGGGCTCGCCTTTTGGGTCACTATCCGATCAGCTGGTTGCGGTGTGGGATCTTGAGGCCGGCGCTGAGCGGCGTACGCTCCAGGGCCATCGCATGCCCGTCGAAGCCATCACCTTGTCTCCTGACGGAGAACGAATTATTTCTGCTTCGATGGATCATACACTTCGGGTATGGAACATGCACGACGGAACCCTTGACCACACGCTGGTCGGGCATCATGCGCTTGTGCGCGCGGTATGCGTCACTCCCGACGGCGCTCACGCTATCTCTGCCGCTGACGATATGCTCAAAGTCTGGGATCTTGCCAGTGGACATGAGCTATTTTCGCTTTCGGGCCACTCGGCCTTAGTCACGGATGTAGCATTTGTACCCGGCAAAGCGCTTCTCGTGTCTACGTCATGGGATCAAACAATCCGTGTCTGGAACCTGGCGGCTGAACCACGCGGGCAGGCCCCACATCACGGCAGCGCAATCTCGCGGATTGTGATCACGCCCGATGGCCGGCAAGCGATCTCGGCATCGCGGGATCACACGCTCAAAGTCTGGGACCTTCGGCAACAAACGCTTATCCATACGATCGCCGGCCATACCGAGCGAGTGACCGGCGTTGCGATCACTGCTGATGGCTCACGTATCGTCTCTGTCTCGTGGGATAAAACCATCCGTTGCTGGGATCTCGTCGGCGGTGGTGAGGTGCTGTGCGTGGAGCATGATCGGCCCATATACGCACTCGCGCTTAGCTCCGATGGACGTGTGGCAATAACGGCATCGAATGATCACAGGTTGGATGTGTGGGAGCTTGCCGGCGGCACGCAGCAACAGGTGCTGCTGGGACATAAAGGAGAGATAGCCGATATTGCTATCACACCAGATCAGCGGCGTGTTATTTCGGCCTCGCACGATGGCAGCGCCCGCGTGTGGGATCTGAAGAGCAGCCAGGAGCTAGGCAGCTACGAGGCACATACACACGGCGTAACCTCACTTGCGATCCTCGACGATGAGCGTGTGTTGTCCGCGAGCCTGGATCAGACCTTGCATCTTTGGAATAGTCGCAACGGCGCGCAGCTGGCGATTATGACGGGATCGTCCTGTGGAATCGCGGCCGTAGCGGCAGCTACAGGAGGAGATCGCATCGTCACGGCCGGTGGTCTGCCTCATCTCATATCCGATAACACGGTACGACTGTGGGATTTGAGCACGCCGTCACCCATCGCAAGAGCGATCAGCGATAGTCCGATGACGGCATGCGCTATCACGCCCGACGGAACAATCGTGGTCGCAGGCGATACCCTGGGCTACCTGCATTTTTACCAGGTGGAGTCTCCGCCCCAGCCGGCCAGGGACGTCACCCGGCCCCTTCCGCTACAGTGAAGCGAAGAATGAACCGGACGCAGATCGCATTCTAGCTACAAGGCGTCGTCAATACGGAGGAGATGCAGTGGAAAGTTACTTCCACTGCATCCGAAAACGACAGGTTATGTGAGCCTACGCCCAGCGGATCAGGCCCAGCTCGTACTTGGTAGCCAGCTCTGGATGCGATGGAATCACGCGCACGCCATACACCAGGCTGCCGCCGTGCTGCGCCGGAATGCTGCCCGTATAGCGATACTTTCCGGGCTCGCTCACGTCTGAGCGTGTCAGCTCCACCGAGCCGGTCTCGACCACATTCCAGTCCTCGTCGCGCCCAACCACCAGCTCGACGGTCACATCTTCAGGCCGTAGCGTGCCCAGCACCAGATCTGCCGTGACCTCAACCTGATCGCCGATGCCGAGCTGCGTATCGCGCGGCCCCTGCACACGCAACGTAACCTCCTGCCAGTGCGTGCCGATCTGCTGCTTCCAGCTTGCCAGGCTGCGAGCTTTTTCGTAGCCGGTGCGGCAGAAATCGCGGTTGCGCTCGGTAGTCGGAATGTACAACAGATTGGTGTACTCTTCCACCTGCCGCGTCATCGAGAAGCGCGGCGCGCAGCTGACGATCGCTTCTTTCATCACCTGGAGCCAGGTGTGCGGAATGCCGTCCACGTCGCGCTGGAAGAAGGTCGAGATGATCTCGGACTCCAGCTTGTTGTACAGATCGCTGACATCCGCGTCGTTCTGCGTTTCAAGATCCTGGTACTCGCGCTCCTCGCCGATCGCCCAGCCGTTGGAGCCGGTATAGCCCTCGGCCCACCAGCCATCCAGGATCGAGCAGTTGGGCACGCCGTTCAGCGCTGCTTTCATGCCGCTGGTGCCGCTGGCCTCGTGGGGGCGAATCGGATTGTTGAGCCACAGATCCACGCCCGAGACCAGATGCCGCGACATGTCCATATCGTAGTTTTCAAGGAAGATAATCTTGCCGGCAAACTCGGGCGTGCGCGACAGCGTGTAGATTTCTTTGATCAGATCTTTGCCCGGCTGATCGGCCGGATGCGCCTTGCCCGCAAAGATGATCTGAACCGGCCGCTCAGGATTATTGAGCAGACGCTGGAGCCGCTCACGGTCGCGGAAGATCAGCGTGGCGCGCTTGTAGGTGGCGAAGCGCCGCGCAAAGCCGATCGTCAGCGCCTGCGGATCGCCGATGGTTTCGGTCTCAGCCAGAGCTTTCGGCCCCTCGCCCAGCCGCGAGCGATGTTTGCGCAGATGCGCCCGCACATAGGCGAAAAGCCGCAGCTTGCGCTCGTTGTGCACCGCCCACAGCTCGCCGTCGGGAATATTGGCGATCGGCTGCCAGGTCGCGGCTTCGCTGCGGTGATCTTGCCAGTCGGGCTGGAGATAGCGGCCGTACAGATCGCGCAGCTCGGGAGCCAGCCAGGTCGGGGTGTGCACGCCGTTGGTGATATGCGTGATCGGCACCTCTTCCTCGGTAATGCCCGACCACAGAAAATGCCACATGCGCCGGGCCACCGCGCCATGCAGCTTGCTGACGCCGTTGTGCAGCGACGAGAAGCGCAGCGCCAGGATCGTCATCGAGAAGACGGTGCCCCAGGGCATGTTCTGCCGCGCCAGATCGTGGAATTGATCGCGGCTGAGGCCAAGCGAGCCCCAGTAGCTGCCAAAATACTTGTCGATCAGATCGTAGCCGAAAACCTCGTTGCCGGCCGGAACCGGCGTATGCGTCGTAAAGACGGTGCTGGCGCGCACGACTTCCCGCGCCACATCGAAGGAAAGGCCGTCCTGCTGCACCAGCTCACGGGCGCGCTCAAGTACCATAAAGACCGGATGCGAGTCGTTCATGTGGAAGACCGACGGCTCAAGGCCCAGCGCCCGCACCACGCGCAGACCGGCAATGCCCAGCACGATCTCCTGCGCGATACGCAGCTCATGATCGCCGCCGTAGAGCCGCGCCGACAGCTCACGATCGCCGGGCGCGTTGCCGGGAACGTCCGTGTCCATCAGATACAGCGCCACCCGCCCGATCTGAAGCTTCCACACCTTGGCATAGACGCGCCGTCCCGGCAGATCGGCGTAGACCTCGATCTCTTTGCCATCCTTCCCGACCGCCGGAGTTGCCGCGACACTGGCAAACGACAGCTTGTCGTAGTAGGCTTCCTGGGTGCCGTCGCGGCTGATGCGCTGCGTAAAGTAGCCCTGCGGATACAAAAAGCCGATGCCTACGAACGGCAGGCCCAGATCGCTGGCCTCCTTGACATGGTCGCCCGCCAGCACGCCGAGACCGCCGGAATAGATCGGCAGCGACTCGTGCAGGCCAAATTCCGCCGAAAAATAGGCGATCAGCGTGTCGGAGCTCTGGGGATACCTGTTCTGAAACCAGGTGTCTTTACGCTGCATGTAGGCATCGAAATCAGCCAGCACCGCGTCGAAGCGCGCGAGGTATTCTTGATCGACGGCTAGTGCCTCCAGGCGCGCCGGATCGACCTCAGCCAGCATCCGCACAGGATTATGCTTCACCTTGCGCCACAGCTCGGCATCGAGATCCGAGTAGAGCGTCCGCGCCTCGGGTGTCCACGACCACCACAGGTTATACGCCAGGTCATACAGCCGACTAATGCGCTTCGGCAGCGTCGGAAACACGGCAACACGGCCTAGAACGTTCACAAAACCTTTCCTTTCAACAGCCTACGACCCATCGTCGCAGATGATATAAGCACGGCCCGCCTTCGCACGGGGGCGCAACGGCGAGCCGGAAGAATGTACAAGCTTTAGAGATCTATCGACATCGACGGGCTGCATTATACTCGACGTTTTGGATTCAGCCAGAAATTGGAAGATGCAGCTCGTATGTTTAATTGCCTACACGTGGGATATACGCCAGGAACGACGGCCCGATCGCGCTGGTCGGTAGTGCCCACAGCTCATGGCCATGCTCACGATCAGCGGCAGCCAGATACACATGCGATCCAGCTACGCCCAGTAGTCTCGGCTCGCCCGAAGCGCTGCCGGGCAGCAGATCTTGAACGAGGCGCGTTCCCGGCGTGGTTCCATCGGTCTGCCACAGCTCGTAGCCATGCCTGCCATCATCCGCGGTAAACAGCAGCAGGCCGTTGGCGCTCACAAAATGATACACGTAGCTACTAAGCGGGCCTGGGTTGATATCCTTCAACAAGGTTGTGCCGGCAGCGGTGCCATCGCTCTTCCACAGCTCAAGACCATGCTCGGGATCGGTCACCGCCAGCACCAGCAGGCCGTTAAGCTCCTTCATATTAAACACCGTTGGTGACAGCGGCAAGCTGCCCATATCCTTGACCATCCATGTTCCTGCCTCTGTGCCATCCGTGCGCCAGAGTTCGCTGACGTTCATACCATCGGTGTTGTGCCCAACCATGAAAAACACTTGCTGATTAACGCGGACAAGGCCCCACATAGAGTTACTATGAATCTCTTTGACACGGAATGTTCCTGTGCTGGTGCCATCCGTGCGCCATAGCTCACGGTCCGTGTTCGTCCCGTATACGACAAAGAATGTCGTCCCGTCTATCTGGACCAGATAGTCGGTAAAGGACATATAGCCCTGGTCGAAATCTTTGAGCGGCACGGTTCCAGCCTCGGTGCCGTCGCTCTGCCACAGCTGAGCATTGCGTCCGATCGCCTCGACCATAAACAGCAGCCGGCCACCGCTACTGCCGGCGATGTCAAGACGTTCTCCTGGTTGATCGGGCAAGATATCTTTGATCAGCCTGGTACCGGCCTCGGTGCCGTCACTTTGCCAAAGCCCCTCCCCTTTACCAGTACTAAGAGCGCGGAAAAAGACCTGATCATTCATCGGCGTCAGATCGAGCGGGAGCGAGCCGCCTGTACCTGGTATGATATCTTTGACCAGCACGGTTCCCGCCTCGGTGCCGTCGCTCTTCCACAGCTCAGAACCAACCTGGCCATCGTCGACGGCGAAGAACAGCGTTTGATTCACAGCCGCCTGATCATAGATTCGCTCCCAGTGATGGTTTGGCACCGGAAAGACGTCCTTGGTCAGTCTCGTCCCGTCTTCCGTGCCGTCGCTGCGCCACAGCTCCCGCCCGTAGACGCCGTCGTCGGCCAGAAAGAACGCTTGATCCTGCACGCTGGTCATCGACCGCAGATACGAGCCGGCCGCCTGTGTCAGTCGCCCCTGAACCAGCGTCGTGCCCGCCGTGGTGCCGTCGCTCTGCCACAGACCGCTATCGGCGCGGCTGCTGTTGACGGCTATGTACACGCGGCCCTGAAACTCGATCAGCTCGGTGACACCGCCGTCCGCTACGCCTGGATTGAAATCTTTGACCAGCAGCGTGCCGCTGGCGGTGCCATCGCTGCGCCACAGCTCACTGCCGTGAACGCCATCGGCGGCGGAGAAATAAAGCGTTCCATCGACCGCAGCAAACGCGATCTCCGGTGGTTCGTCGTTCGGCACAAGCGGAAACGCGCTGCCGTTCCCGTGAATATTTTTGACCATCACCGTTCCGGCGCGGCTGCCATCGGTCTTCCACAGCTCGCGTCCGCTCACGCCGTCGCTGGCGATGAAAAAGAGCTGATTGTCCGCGACCATGAAATTGGTAGGATACGAGGACGCCGAGCTGGCATCGATGTTACGGACCATCACAGTGCCCGCCGCTGTGCCGTCACTCTGCCATAGCTCAAGGCCGTTCGTGCCATCATGCGCCGCAAAAAACAACGTGTTATTGATCCGTGCGAATTGGGGATCGCCCGAGAAACTTGTGTCCTCTTGATCGCCATTCATATCTTTGACCAGCACCGTCCCGGCCTCGGTGCCGTCGGTCTTCCACAGCTCGTAGTTGTTTCTGAAGCGCGACTGATCCGACGCGATCATGAAGATCGTGCCGTTAACCTCGATCATCGCTCGAATCTCAAGCTGGCGACGCACCCGCGACAGTGCGCCGGTCGCCGGATCGAGCTTCCATAGCTCGGGTCCGTCGCTGGTCCACAGCCCAAAAAAGAGCAGGCCATTGGCATAGGTCAGCACATGCGGCTCACGATCCGGCCGCTGCGTGATGCGGCGCGTTCCGGCAGCGGTACCATCACTCTGCCACAGCTGTAGCGCATAGGTGCCATCATCAGCTGTGAAGAACAGCGTTTCATCGATCAGGACAAACTCGCTCTCATCGTGAAAGTCTAAACCTGGAAATTGTGTCAGCGTACGTGTCCCGGACGCAGTACCATCGCTGATCATCAGCTGATCGCCTTCAAATCCGGTGGAAGCCGCAAAGAAAACCTTGCCATCGGCAGCAACCAGATGCTTCGGCTTCGATGAAGATTGTGGGGCGATATTGGCGACCTGCTGGGTTCCGGCGGATGTTCCATCAGTCTTCCATAGCTCTTCGCCGGTAAGCCCATCATCCATCGCAAAAAACAGGCTATCTCCCGATTTGGTGATATGGCTCACCCTGGGCGAGTCAGTTGACAGGCCGGCAGCAATATCCTTAACCAGATAAGCCGGGCCGGATGTTTGTCCGACTGAGGTTGCCGTCAGCGAACAAGTCAGCGCGGCCAGAAACAGCAACGCCGGCCAGCGGCGCGACCGTAACCGTCTGGAAAAGTCGATCGAGCGGCGCGGCGATCCGGCAGAGATGGAGCTGGGGGATGTCATACCATTCCTCTCGTTAAACAAGCATCTGTTTATGGGTTCAAGCAGCCGGCCCCGAAACAGAGCGAACTCCACTCTACTTGCCGGCCGCTCACTTGCCAATGAATAAGCATTCCCAGGGTGTCTAGTACCGATCTCAGCAGCCCTTTGACCATAGCCTGTCGCACGCATCAGTTCATACACAGCCGGCAGTCAGCTGTGGGCGCGTTGCCAGACCCTGGTAGCTCAGGTACAATGCTTCAAGCTACCGCGCCTGTCAGAGGTGACGTGGCACATGAGATAGGTGAATATCCTCATAGATATGTAGGAAAGATAGCGTGAACCAGCCAACGGCTATTCCACAAACATCCACAGCTAGCGCACTCAAATACCTGTTCAAAGCCATGCGGCCTAAACAATGGGTCAAGAATGCCTTTGTCTTCGCGGGGATTGTTTTTGCCGAGCAGCATCTTTTTACGAACGGATGGGCGCTGGCGAAAACCGCTGCGGCATTCGTGTTCTTCTGTTTAATCTCAAGCTCGGTCTATCTGATCAACGATCTCGCCGACATCGAGCGCGATCGCCAGCACCCGCGTAAACGGACGCGTCCGCTGGCATCGGGAAAGCTTTCGCCTGTGCTGGCCCGCACGACGGCAATTATTTTATCGCTGGGCTGCCTGGGAGGATCGGCAGCGATTGCGTTCGCCGCCGCACCCACAGACCTGGGCTGGACCTGGTTTAGCCTGGTGCTGCTGCTTTAGTTTGTCCTACAAATCGCCTACACCTTTGTGCTCAAAAACATTGTGATCATCGATCTGTTCGCGATCGCGGCGGGCTTTGTGCTGCGCGCGCTGGGCGGTGCGGCGATCCTATCGGTCACGATCACTTCGTGGTGGCTGATGTGCGTCTTGTTTCTGGCGCTGTTTCTCGGTCTGGGCAAGCGCCGCAACGAGCTACAGGTGCTGGAGAACGGCGCGGGCGATCACCGGCGCATCTTGCAGGAGTACTCGTCGCAATTTCTGGAACAGCTGCTCACGATCGACGTCGCCTGTACGATCATCGCGTATAGCATGGCAACCTTCACCGCGCCGTCAGTTCCTAAGGAGCCGTATCCCTTCCTGATGTTGACGATCCCGTTCGTCGTGTACGCGATGTTTCGCTACATGTACCTGATTATTCAAAAAGGTGAGGGTGGAGAGCCAGCCGAGCTGCTCTTCCGCGATCGTCCGTTTCTGATCTCGATTCTCTCGTGGGGGCTGCTGGTACTAACAATCTTGATGATCTCAGGGCAGCAAGGATGAGCGGCCCGTGCTTCAGGCAAGAAACATTTCACCGGCTTCAGAAGCATCTCTGAAGCCGGTGTAGTTAACACGCCCTTGCCTGGACAATACCTGCTCTTACTCTTTTCTCAGCTTTTGTTCAGCCTACACTTAAACAGAGTTTATACAATTGGGATGTGCATCCGTAGTAGCGGTGTGAGACCAGTATTTTGACGCTTGGGGGAGAGTCAACATGCTGTGGATCACACCGCTACACTTTTTTAAGTCATTTGTCTTGGAGCAGAAATCATCTAACATAGGATTATTCGACACGTGTGTTGCTTCACGGTCCCTAAAGCGCCATTCCTGGCCCATGAAACTTGAATCCAACACTAAATAGGACGTGCTTGAACCATGCAAGATCAGCATGCAGGCGCATCATTGCGAGCTTAGCCGATCGTAGCCGGTAGCTAGTTGCTCCGCACTGACAATGCTCGTGCCGCGATACGTTACTTCAACGGGCGGCACACGGCTCAGGAAATGTACCAGGCTGGCAGACAGCCCATACGCGCCTACATTGGGAATCGCGATCAGATCGCCTGGCCGGAGCTGTGGCACGCTGGCATTACGTGCGATGCAGTCAAGCGGGCTACACAGCGGCCCCACAATCGTAGCGGTTGTCGTATCACGGCTCGTAGGATGGGCATCCAAGAGCTGTATTGACACATTCAGCCTGGGGATTCTGCCCAGGCCGGACATCCCGGCGAGATGGTTAATCCCGGCGTCAAGCACAACGTATTGATGCCCGCCTCTGGAGACCTTCACATCGACCACGGTGGTCAACAATGTTCCGGCTGACGCCACCAGGTAGCGCCCCGACTCGAACCAGAGCTCTGCTGAGGCGGTATGATCTCTGCCGCGCGCGAGCTGGATCAGCCCCGGCTTAAGCTCACTTAGATCAACACCCTCGCCGGTCGTCGCATACGGCCACGGAAAACCACCACCAAGATCGAGCACCCTGAACGAGCGTTCAAGCCGCAGCGCTATGCGCTCAGCTGTCTCGATCGCGCGCTCCATCGCGGCAAGAATCGCGTTAGCATCTTTCATCTGGGTGCCGTAGTAGACATGAATACCCATCAGCTCTAGGGAGTCATCGTCCAGGGCCAGCGCTTGGGCTCCCGCCAGCAGCTGATCTTCGTCAAAACCAAATTGGCTCTCGACGCCCGACATCGAGAGCGACGCCTGCGGCGCTACGGCGGGATTTACGCGCAGAAGCACGCTCAGGCGCCGTCGATGAGTGCGCGCCGCATCTTTGAGGCGGGCCAGGTCGACCCAGGACTCGCACGAAAAACAGGTAACTCCAGCAGCGAGCGCGAGGCCAATTTCATAGCTCGTCTTTCCCGGACCACCATACAGCATCTGGGCCGGCGCAAATCCGGCATCCAACGCCGAGCGCAGCTCGCCAGGCGAAGAGATCTCGGCGCGACAGCCTAGTTCCCGTAACGCCCCGGCAAGCGCCGGCAGCGGATTGGCCTTGAGCGAATAGAATAATGTCGAGGCGGGCGGCAGCAGATCCTTGAGCACTGTAACCCGTGCTTCGACCTGCGCCAGATCGTAGGCGTAGAGTGGGCTACCAAAGCGCGCGACAAAATCTTTGGCGGTATCATGATCAAGCATATGTTTCTTCACCATGCGCGATCGACTCAAGCTGTCGACGGTTGATTTTGCCGTTCTGATTCTTTGGCAGGTGCTCAAGCAGGATCACAGCGTCCGGCAGCTTATAAGGCTCCAGCAGCCGCTCAAGCTCCTGCTGAATCGAGCGGGCGGCGGTGCCTGGCGCGGCGGCGACGAATAAATAAAGCTTCTCGTTTTGTGACGACTTAAGCGCTGCTGCCGCCTGAATCCCTGGTATCTGGCAAGCCGCGCCTTCGATCTCCAGCAGGCTAACACGATGCCCTTTATGCTTAACCAGGCTATCCTTGCGGCCTACAAAGTAGATAAATCCATCGCCGTCGATGCTACACAGATCGCCCGTGTACAGTGCAGGCCGCGTACCCGGCTGCCGGCGAAAGCGGAGCTGTGTTTCCTGCTCGTTATTCCAGTAGCCCTGCGCCACATGCCGCCCGCGCACCACGAGCTCGCCAATCTGGTCAGGGCCTAAGCGAATATCATGCTCATCCACCACATAGGACTCCGTCCCGTCTAACGGGCGTCCAACCGAGGCAGGCTTGGTGTTCATCTCATGAGGCATCAAGATCGAGACACGTTTGCACTCGGTGAGGCCGTACATCGCAAAGATCGCAACATGCGCGAGATGATGTTGCAGCTGCTCGATATAAGCCTGCGGCAGATGTTCTCCGGTGTTGGTCAGGCTGCGCAGCGCGGGCAGAGTCTGCGGCTTTCTGCCCAGCAGCTTGAGCAACATAGCAACCATCGTCGGAACGCCGGGCAGAATCGAAATCCGGTGGGTCGCAAGCGTTATGACAAATTGCGGCCCGACCATCTCGGGAGCGCCAATAAAGAGCGCCGCGCCGACCTGCATCGTCAGAAAGACCTGGTACAGGCCGTAATCGAACGAGAGCGGCAGAAACAGGCCAACAATATCATCGGAGCGGTAGCCCAGTCGCTGCTGGATCGCTGCGGCCGAGAAGCGAATATTATCGTGGCTGAGAATAATCCCACGTGGAAACCCGGTCGAGCCCGAAGTATAGATCAGGCAGACCGGATCGAGGTCGATCCCTGAAGCGGCTTGATCGTCCAGTTGGGCAAGCGCAATAATATCGTCGAGCGTCGCATCTCCGGCATGCCCCGCTGTTTCACCGGCCCAGATCACCGTAGCCGTTTGAAACTCCGGCCGCAGATGGCTGGTTGTCTGGTCGAGCAGGACAACCGAGGGCGTACATTGTTCTATAATTTTCTGCAAACTATACGGCTTGATCGTGGGATGCAGCACGGTAAAGATCGCGCCGACTCGCGCCGCCGCAAACGCAGCAACGATCACTTCGGCTCGATTCATCGTTATGATCATGACGCGATCGCCCCGCTGGATGCCTTTTTCACGGAGCCAGGCAGCCAGCCTGCCGACGTAATCAGCCGCCTGGTTGTAGGTAAGGCTGCGCTGTCCGATCACAAAGGGCTGATCGCCGTATCTGGCCGCTGCATCCTCCAGCAGAGCTGCAAGATGCCAATGGCAACTATGTTCCAAGGCCAACTCCTTTATTGCGCATTGCTCACCCAGATCTCCTCCATCTAGCGCAGGACATCGTTCATGGCTTCGGCGAGCGCCGCGCCATTGGACGCTTGCAGCAGCGAATAGTGGTCGCCGGGTGTTTCGCGGCATACAAACCGGCCCGTCAGATACGCAGCCCAGCCTTCTGCGGCATCGATTCCGTTTGCCAGCTGCTCGTCAGCGCGGAAGAGCATCACCGAGCCGGAGTAGGATCGCGGCACATACGCTTGCAGCAGCTTCAGATGGGTGCGGTACACATCGAAGAGCATCTGTAGATAGGCAGCACTAAGATCGGCCGGGATCAAGCGCAGCTCGCGCGCACGATCAAAGGCATATGCAAGCCGTGACTCCGGCTCAAGCGCTGCGAGATCGGCGTAGGTGATTGGAAACTGCTTGCCCAGGGACCTAGCAACATCACGGCAGAAACTCAGCAGGAGCTGCGCATCGTCGGCCGTGAGCTGGCGCTGAGGCTCAGGCAGATAGGTGTCAAGCAATACGAGCTGCTCGACTTCATCGCCATGCGCCGAGAGCTGTTGAGCCATCTCGAAGGCAACAATGCCACCAAACGACCAGCCGCCCAGCCGATACGGACCCTGCGGTCGTAGCTGCTTGAGCTCATCAATATAGCGCGCTGCCAGCGCCTCGATCGTAGCCGCAGGATCTGCGCCCATAAGCATCGGCGATTGCGCGGCATAGAAGGGCTGCTCGCGATCCAGGTAGCGCGCCAGGTTGAGATAGCTGGTGATGCTCCCACCGATCGGATGGATAAAGACCAGCGGCGGCTTCACGCCACCTGATTGCAGTGCCACAAGTGGACTTTCCGGCTGCTGCACCGGCTCCTGGCGCAGAGTCTGGGCCAGCTGCTCGATTGTCGGTCCTTGAAAGACCAGAGTTAGCGGTAGCTCATAGCCGAAGCGCTCACGGATGCGCTCGCGGAGGCGAACGGACAGCAATGAATGCCCGCCCAGATTGAAAAAGTTGTCGGTCACACCGATCGGTCGGACGTCGAGCAGCTCCTCCCAGATATGCACAAGCTGAAGCTCTAGGCTATCGCGTGGCATCAGCAAAGCCTCAGAAGCCGGCTGACGCATGATCGCGAGCGCCGACAATGCCCGACGATCGATCTTGCCGTTGGGCGTCAGCGGCAGCACATCCAGCTGCATAAACGTCGACGGAATCATATAGCCGGGCAGACGCTCGGAGAGGAAGGCGCGGAGGATTGAGGGGAGGCCCTCATCCCTCCAGCCCCCTTTCCCCACTCCTCGGCGGGCCTCCGCCTCGTCGGTGATAGGAGAAGGGGGAGTCATGGTACTTTTTTGTTCCTTCGCCCAGAGGGCACCCGCTTTGTTCGTTTGTTCCCCGACGACGTACGCCACCAGCCGCTCGTCGCGTACCAGCACCACGGCCTCGCGCACAGCGGGATGCCGACGGAGCACCGCCTCGATCTCGCCCAGCTCAATACGGAAGCCGCGCAGCTTGATCTGGTGATCGATCCGGCCCAGGAACATCAGCTGGCCGTCGGGCTGGTAGCAGGCAAGATCTCCCGTGCGGTAGAGCCGCTTGCCGGGAGCCTGGCTGAATGGATCGGGAATGAACTTCTCTGCGGTCAGCTCGGGACGGCCAAGATAGCCGCGCGCCAGGCCATCGCCGCCAAGATACACCTCGCCAGGCACACCGATCGGCGCTGGTTGCAGATAGGCATCAAGCACATACACCTGCGAGTTCGGCAATGGCCGTCCAATCGCTGGCGGAACGCCCGGCGTGACTCGTGAGAAAGTCGAGTAGGTGGTGTCTTCCGATGGACCGTAGAGATTATAAACATGCTGCACCGTTCCCAGCGCATAGAGCTGATCGCTCAACATCTGTGCTAGCGGCTCGCCGGCTAGATTGACTACGCGCACACCAGGGGGCAAGCTGCCGCTGCTCAGGATCTCGGCGATTGCCGAGGGTACCGTATTGACCAGCGTAACATGTGCCGCCGCCGCGAGCGTCGGGAGGTGAAGCGCGGTATCGGCAAGCACCACGCAGCCGCCCCAGCTCAGCGGCATGAAGATCTCGAAGACAGAAAGATCGAAACAGACCGAAGTAGCCGCGAGCACTCCGGCGCGCTCCTCAGGTGTGAATTGATCGTGGGCCCAGTGCAGCATCGTCACCGCATTATGATGCGTAATCGCGACACCCTTGGGTACGCCTGTCGATCCAGAGGTATAGATCAGATACGCCAGATGATCTTCATCAACAGCGCTTGGTGTCCAGGATGAGTCTGTCTCGGCGATCTTCGGCCAGGCACTATCGAGATCAATAACCTGCGTATTCGGCGTCGCCAGCGTCACAATCAGATCGTTGCGGGTGACAAGCAGCGGGGCCTGGCTGTCGGCAAGCATAAAGCTCAGGCGGTCGGCAGGATAGGTCGGATCGAGCGGCACATAGCAGCCGCCGGCCAGCAGCACGCCCAGCAGCGCCACCAGCAGCGCCGGCGATCGTTCCAGACACACGCCGACCCGTACCTCTGGCCCGACGCCCTGGGATCGCAAATGGTGCGCCAGCTGATGCGCACGCGTATGCAGCTCACGATACGTCAATTCCTCATCCTGCCAGCGAACTGCTACAGCATCAGGTGTGCGCGCTACCTGTGCCTCAAAAAGCTGATGAGTAGTCAGGCCGCCGGGATACACTACCTGCGTGGCGTTCCACTCGCCGAGCAGCTGCCGACGCTCGGCGGTGGTGAGCAGCGGGAGCGACGTTATGGGCTGATCGGGCTGGGCCACGCAGGCGGCAAGCAGGGTGGTGAAGTGGGCTGCCAGGCGCTCGATGCGCTCGGCATCAAAGAGATCGGTCGCGTATTCCAGGCTGCCGCGCAGTTCGTCGTCGCGCTCCGTCACCGTCAGCGTTAGATCGAACTTTGCCTGCTGATCACTCCCACCGGCGCTGGCCACGGTCACGCCAGGCAGCTGGAGATCGGCGCGCGGCGTGTTCTGCAACACGAACATGACCTGAAAGAGCGGGGTGTGGCTCAGCGCGCGCTGCGGCTGGACCGCCTCGACTACCCGCTCAAACGGCACGTCTTGCTGGGCATACGCGTTCAAACACACCTCGCGCACGCGCGCCAGCAGCGCACGCACCGTCGGCTGGCCGCTGAGGTCGGTGCGTAAGACCAGCGTG
>DASWTW010000323.1:0-20560 GCA_036401895.1 Herpetosiphonaceae bacterium
TTTGTGTCATAGTGTATAGCCTTTCCAGGCGTCTGGTTCGATTGTACTGCGACTTTGCGGATCGATAAAGGCCGCACCGGCCTACTCTGCTTTGCTCAGGTTAAGGGCAAAATTGACGCTGGCCTGCATCAGCGGCAGGATCACCAGGCTGACCTCATCCGGCCATGGGATTACAATGTCGTCACAGTTGCGCATCCGCCCGCCCAGCGAAATATTCGCAACTTCCGCGCCTCGCTCAGGATCAGGGACGACCAGCTGAAAGCAGAGATGCCCCTGATTATTGACCATACCGCCGGCCGCGAAGCTGACCTCGGTCAGCGAATAATGCCCGAAGCCGCGCAGACCACCTGCCGGCGTGTCTTCCATACCCAGGAAGTAAGGCTCTTTCATGCGGTTATTCGCGGCGCGCGTGGTGACGCCAAAGACCACCACGGTCGACTGAATGTCGGTCGCGTTCAGCACATCGATCTGATTGTCCACGAAGTTGACGTCGTCCATCGAAAAGACGGTGACCATCGAGGCGCGCGCTCCGGCATCGCCCTGCTTGATCTGATTGCCGGCGAAGAGCACGTTGCCGTCAGGAAAGCCGAACGGGATCGGCGTCATGGGAAAGGCTGTGCTGACGGCATCGCGCCGGATATTGTCTGGAGAGCGGATCGCATCCAAGAGATACGCGCCGGGACAAATGTCCACGACCATCACGTTGGAGGCGAAAATATCAAGATCGCCCAGCTTGAACTTGGCGGCGATACGTCCGCTCAGACCGCCCGCCAGCGCGTCAAGCTCACGCGGCAGCGCCCGATCGCTGATCAGCTGGTTATCGGTGATCGACAGCGTGCCCGCCGCGCCGATGAACAGCGTTTTGCCGAACGGGTGGATCACATAGTTGCCGTCGATGCGCGCCGCGTGCCGGCCTTCGGCTGCGCTAGTCAGGCCCTGCGCGCCGAGATTGGCCGTGGCTTTGCGCAGCGAGGCTCCGGCGAAAATATTCGTGCTGAGGCAGAGCGGCAGGAGGATGCCGGCGCGCGGGCCGCGCTGAAAATCGATGTCGGGAACATTGATCGCGAAGTTGCCGGTGGCCTCGCTCAGCCGATAGCGCTCGTAGGCAGCCTGATTGTTGATGTAGGCGCTGTTGCGGTTGGTGAGGCTCATCTTTTGGATCGATTCAGCCGTTGTAAATGTGCTGGGCTGAGTCGGCCCGCCTTTGAGCGTGCTCTGCGGCCCGGCCAGAATCCCGTCGACGATCTGCTCGGCGCGGCGATCCTGGCCGTTGTTGAGAATATGATTCTCGCGAATCGTCACGTCGATCGAGAACGAGATGAAGATGCCGCACACCGGCATTTCCGCGCCGCGCCCGCAGCTCTGCACCACGTTCTCTTCGATGTTCACGCCGTCGCACAGCGCCAGCGAAATGCCGCCCAGCGCCCGCTCGATGGCGAACTGATCGACGTTGCTGAGCGCCGCGTTGAGCAGACAGCGCGTGATCGTGTTGCGGTAGATCGTCAGATCGACCACAAAGCCGGTGATCGTGCCGGTCGCGATATAGACCAGGTAGAGCAGCTGGCGGCTGGTGCTGTTGCGGATGGCAAAGCCCAGATCGCGCAGGGCCTCGTCGGAGGAGGTAAAACGCGGCGCGCCGATGCCCGAAAAGCCCATATTGGCGATACGGTTGGCCTCGATCGTGACCTCGTGGATGAACGCCAGCAGATCTTCGCCGCCCTCGGGAAACTCCGGCAGCCGCTCACGCTTTTTGAGGATCACAAAATACCCGCCGTCGCCCAGCGGCTCGACCTTCACCACGCCGTACAGCGGGTCGGAGATGGTGACGACGTACTCGCCGGGCGGCAGCTGGCCCTGGAAGAAGCCATCTTCCTTGACCGCGAAAGTGAACAGGCCGCCGTTGCCGTTGTCGAAAAAGATCGTCATGCCGCCGATCGGCGCGTCGTCGAGGAGCAGCCGGCCGCTGATGTAGCCGTAGTCGTAGTCGTGGTTCATGCGGACTTCGGGAAACTCATCGTCATCGCCCGGCAGCGGATCGTAGTCGTCGAGATCGACGTCGGCAATGTCGCTGCCCAGCGTGATGCCGTTGCCGGCGCCACCGCTGATCAGGTTTTGGCGCACAATCACATCCTCGGAGCCGCTGCCAATCTGGATGCCGCCCAGCGTCTTGACTGGTTTCTCGGGCGGAGCATTGTAGGTAAAAATCCCCCAGATCAGATCGACATAGAAGACGAGGTAGAGCAGATTGGCGTAAAAATCCTTGGGATCGGCGCAGGGATCGGACGGGTCGACCGGCGGCGTGTCGGGGTCGTCATCGTCGGGAAATTCCGGCAGCTCGTCGCCAGGAACGATCTGAATATCGCAGTCTTCGATCAGCACGCGCTCGCCCTGAGCGTAGATACCGACATCGCCGCCTTCTTTGTCGAGCATGCGAATCACGCAGCGCCGGATCGACACGTCCAGCGAGTCGTCGACGTCGATACCGACTTTGTAGGCCAGGACTTTGAGATCTTCGACCTTCAGCTCGTCCACGCGCTCGGCGGCGATCCCGGTCCCGTCGACCGACACGATCTCGAAGTTGAACAGCCCGATGCCGAAACAGTCGAGCAGCGTGATCACCGCGCCGCCCTCGGGCTCCACCGGAAGCAGCTTCGAGCGCGCGCCGCAGCCGCTGATCGTGATGTTGCTGCGCTCCTTCAGCACCACATCCGCACGATGAACGCCGGGCAGCAGGCAGATCTTACCGCCGTTCGCGCCCAGATGCGCCAGCGCCTCGCCGAGATCGTTGTAGTCGCCGTCGCTGATCTTGCCGTCACCGACGCTGTAGGTGCAGCAGCCGTCGCGGGAGGTGAGCGGTCGGAAGGGCGGGCGGCAGTCGGTCACCTCAGCGGTGACGTTGTTCTTCCAGCGGATCAGCGCGAGCGGCGCGTAGTAGCGGTGATAGCCGGTCGGCGCGGCGGCGGCCTCCAGCTCCCAGGGCAAGACCTGCGTCGGCGTCTCGGGGCGCGCGGCGATGATCCAGTGATCGTCGCGCACGGCGTCGTCGCCGGTGATCGTGATCTGGATACCGGTCGTGCCCAGCGTCAGCGGCGTGCCGCGCGTGAACGGGATCGCGGGAGCCGAGGTCACATCGCCGCCTCGGTTCCAGATGTGCATGTAGTAGAAGGTGCCGTTGGCGCGCAGCTGCGCCTCATCGGGACGCTTCTTCCACTCGTCGAAGCCGGCGGTGGGAACCGGCTCGTCGAGCGTGATCGTGATCGCGCCGCCAGCCGCCTCGTCGGATGGATCGACGGCCGTGATGCGCGTCAGGTGGCCGCTGAGACCGGCGGCTTTCTCACCGTTGGAAAGCACCGCGCCCCAGGGCAGAATCTCGACCACCTGCCCGACGATCGGCGTGCTGTACAGGTCGCGCGGCGGCGTGATCAGCGTGATCTCGGAACGATCCGCTGAGAGCGACACGCGGTAGAGCGGCGACGCGTTGTCGTAGCCCCAGGTCAGGCTTTCGTCGTCGACGAGCTGCACGCGGATCGATTGGTTCTCCGCGCCCAGGTAGCCACCCGCGATCGGCGGCTCGCACAGATCGTCGTCGACGCCGTCCTCGGTGTAGGTCACGGTCAGCCGCGTATCGACAACCTGGCGGCAGTCCGGGCCGATCTTGCCGGTCTTGGTCTGCTGCATCCGCGCGTCCAGCAGCTTCCAGGCCTGATCGCAGTTCTTGGCGCTGACATTGGTCAGAACGTGTACGCGCTGAAAGCGACGGCTGCGCGCGCTGGTATCCACGCCGACGGCCGGATCGAGCAGCTCGCCGTCTTCGACCGCCGTGACCGGCGCCTCGTAGGCTTCCAGCAGCACGAGATCGCGCTGGTTGGGCTGCTGCACACCGGCAGGCAGCTTGATCGCCTGCAAATGATCGCGCTGCGTGCGGTAGGTTTGCAGCTCCTCCTGCTCCAGGCGCAGGCCACCCAGGTAGAGCGAGCCTGCCAGAATATCGAACTCGACCGAGTCGTTCTCCGAGCGCACATTCGCGATGCGAAACCCATCGTCGGGCGAGCCGTACGCGCCGATGATGTCCAGATTGGCCCGCCGCCGCTCCTCCGCCGTGATCGCCTCGCGGTCGTTCTCGTCGAAGTCGGTAATCAGCCGTCCCTGCAACGTCCATTTGCCGGTGTAGTGTTTGCGCGGATCGAACATGGACCGCGACGTATCGTTAGTTCCCACCGTGATCAACCCCCTGTGTGAGAACGAAGTTAATATCGAACAAAGGAACAAAAAGAACCTAGAACTTAGAACCTAGAACCTAAAGAAGCAGTACCGCCTTCCCCCTCGCCTGCGGCAGCGGGAGAGGGGGAGTCGCCGCAGCGACGGGGGTGAGGGCCTGTTCTTCTCAGGTCTCCATCTCAAAGATCGGCAGCAGCCCAAACGGCATAAACTCGGCAACTTTGGTCCGCAGGCCGTCGAGCTTGAAGGGAGCGCGCACCCTGTTGTACACGCCCATCTCCGCGCCATCTTCGCCACCGCGCGCGATCGCGTCGGGCGCGGTCTGCTGGAGCATGGCATAGCCAGGCTGGCCGTACTCGTCGCTGACAAACAGCGCTTTGGCAATGCCCGGATCGAGCGTGAACGACTCGTAGGGCCGGGGCAGACGCGAGCCGGCCGGAGCCGCGCTGAAGCGGAAGCAGCCCGCCTGTGTATCGGTCACATCCACCGGCCCGGCGAAGATACAGTCTGTGGCGTAGAGCCGCAGCACATCCACCGCGCCGCCCAGCACCGTCACGCGCGCCATGTCGACCAGGCCGGCGCCGATCTCCAGCGCGGGCTCTCCGGCCACAGTCGCCTGCACAATGCTGTCACGGATGATCAGCGTTTCGACCGCGCCCAGCACATCGAGCCGGATCGTGCCCATGACGCACGAGTCGATCACCAGGCGCTCGACGTAGCCCGCAATCACCAGCACAACTGGCGGAATCGGGTTGCCGTCCGCGTCCAGGCCGCCGGGATCGAACGTGCAGTAGCGCAGCGTGACCTGCTCGAAGTCGCCGGCGAGAATCACCGAGCGCGCCTCGTCGACTGCGCCGAGCCACAGCCCTTCCAGCGTCAGCACCGGATCGGGCTGCACGGGATTGGGCGGCGTGCTGGTCAGCGTCCAGTCGTCGTCCAGGCGCAGATACGGGCGCTGCTGATCGGCGGCGGCGAACGTCAAACCGTTGACGTTGCTCACATTGGCGATCGGCGTGTAGGTGCGGCTGTCCTCGATGCGCGCCACGCCCGTCGCAGGAATCGTCGCCAGAGCGCCGCCGCCGCTGAATATGTCGTCGGGCACGGCCGAGAAGCGCCGCCCAAAGCTGCCCGCGCCGACCGGCTGATACACGCCGACATGGTAGTCGACCAGAATGCTGTCGGGCTCGGGATCGTAGACCAGCAGCCGCCCACGCTCAGGATCGATCAGCGCGCGCTTGTGCAGCGGAAACGCCTCCCAGTCGCGCAGGTTGGCCGAGGCGAGCTGGTGATTCGGCAGCGGCGCGGTCGAGCCATCCAGGCGGATCGAGACGGCGTTGGGCAGCAGCGCGAACTTGCCGCACTCCGGCAGCTCGGCCAGGCGCAAGATCTCGGGATACACGCCGGGGCTCAGCAGCGCCACCGACTCGGGCAGCATCGACAGGCGCGTGCGCAGATCGCCTTCTTTCTTGAAGACGATCCCGGCGATCGAGCGCAGATCAGCGGCGGCGGCGGCGGTCAGCCCCACATCGGCGATCAGCGCGTCGGCGTCTTCCAGATTGACGCGATACTGTGCATCCGACAGCAGACGGCAGGCGATCGGCTGCGGCAGCTCGTACTCGCGGGCGCTGCGCCAGCTTTCCCACTGCTCGGGCCGGGTGCGCGGCGCGAAGAGCGGCACATCGCGGCCACTGGGATCGAAGGTGAACGCCGTTCCGGTCGGCGCGGCGTGCGGCAGCGGATCGACGCCACGCAGCTCGACCGGACCGACGCGATAGAGATGAAAGATCAGCTTGGGGATGCCGTAGGGCCTGGTGCGGCGCACGTCGGGCGTGTAGGCGTACTCGTCGAACGCGCCGCCGACCAGAGCGACCACATCCGCGCGCCTGAGGTCGGGAGTGCCGCCGGTCGGCGACGGCGTGAGGCGCCCGCGTGGCTGTGGCGGCAGATCCAGATGGTGGAAGGCTCGCGCCAGCGTCTTGAAGCCCTCGACGACCACGCCTTCCCAGCCGGTAATGTCGGCGATCAGCTCTTCCAGCACACGCAGCGTCCCGGCCCGGCGACGATAATAGATCGTTTTGGCCACGTCGATGCGCTGGCCGCGCGGATTGCCCGGCCCCAGCAGCCGCGTGCCGACCAGATCGCCGATGTAGGGAATCGCCCAGGCGCTGCACAGCTCGATGAATAGATCTTCCCAGGTGCGATCCTGGCTGCGCCGGAGCGTTGCCGCCTGCCGCGCCCAGGTCGTCACAAGCGCGCGCATCACGCCGGGATTCTGGGCGATCCCGTCCTCGTGACGATACACCTCCGGGATCATCGCCCAGAGCTTCTCGGTGTAATACATGACGTAGCCGTCGTCGATCAGCGGCGCGTCAGGCGTGTCGGTCATCGCGCGATCCTTTCGTGCGTCCTACAAGACGGCGGTCTATACTCCGGCGGTGATCTGTGTAAACTCGACGTACACACCCAGCGGCGGGCGATAGCCAGGGCTGAGATAGGGATAGCCGTTGATCGCCAGGCCCGTGGGCGCGACGACGCCCTCGACGCCGGCGGCCAGCGCCAGAATCTTGCTGCGGATGATCGCCGCGCCGATGCCGAGCTTTTCGGGAGCCAGCGCCGCCGTGAGCGTGCTGACCACTTCGGCGATCACCGGATCGGCCAGGTAGTCGGGATCGATCTCCAGCGACACATGCAGCGAGGCGTTGATCGCGGTAGCGGCCTCGACCTCGAAGGGCACGCCCTCGGCGCTGATCGCGCGCAGCCGATCGGCGATCAGCGAGCCGAGATCGCCCGCGCCGATGTACCAGATCTTGACGACCGGCCGCTGCTGCACGCCGCTCCAGCGCCACTCGGCCCTGGCCGAGCGCACGCCGGTTGTGGCTGCGGCGACCGCCTCGTAATCGACCAGCGAGACTGCCCGGCCCAGCATCAGTGCCGAGCGCGGCGCGTAGCTTTTGATGTTGGCCTCGTCTTCGGCGTCCGCTCCGCCGAATGCCGGCAGCGGATTGATCAGCGAGGTTACGCCTTTGACCGGCGTAACCATCTGCGTGACCGTGCGCGCCGGTGGTGCGGCCTTGCCCGCGCCGAAGTAGTAGCTGCCCACGACGCGCGCGCCGCTCGCCAGGCGCATGCCGCGCACGCCATCGCCAAAGGTGATCCAGCTCTCGCCCTTGTCGTCCTGACGAATAATGTAGATCCGCTCGTCGGGCTGGCGGCCATAGAAGCGCGGCACCTCGCGCCATTTCACGCCGTCGACGTAGATTTCGAGCGTACTTTGCACGCCCGAGTCTGCGTCCGAGGCGCTAAGATAGGTCAGCGGCTTCTTTTTCAGCTTGAAGGTCTGATTCGGCCTGCTGCCATCGCCCACGCCGAGCAGCTCGTTGCTGACGCGTTCGCCGCGTGTGGCGCGCAGAATCGCGCCGTAGACCGTGACCGGCGGCGTGAGATCGGCGTTCCAATCGTCGGCATTGCCGATCGTAAGCGTGCCGCTGGTGGCGAGCGCACCGTCGACGCTGATGGCGTTCTCGTCGAGATCGCGCAGGATGAAGCGATCGGGCTCGGCCTCGGGCGCGACGGCCTCGACTTTCTCACGCACACGCAGCGGATCGTTGGGGCCGATCTTAGCTGTGGCCTCGCCTGCCAGCTTGCCGGCCGCGCTCATACCGAAGTAGAACGTCATATCGCCGACGTCGGTCGAGCCCCAGTACTCGGTGTCTTGCGGCGCGCGCTGGGCGTTGCTGTTCCACTCCTGAGCAAACGTCAGCCGCGTTACCGGCGTCGTCACAGCCGGAATCGTCGTCGTGCTGGTCTTGCCGTCGACTTTGGTCGTGATCGTCTGGCTTGACTGCACCGTCCAGCTGTAGGACTCGACTTTTTCGACGGTGAACCAGCGCACATGATCGCCTTTGCGCAGCAGCACCACATCGCCGGTTTTGATCGAGCGGTAGAGCGCGTCCAGGTACACGCCGCGATAGTAGTAGCCAGATGGATTAATATTGGGCGAGTAGATCACATAGTACGTGTTCACAAACGCGGTTCCCACCGGGCGCTGGAGCGCGCTGTTGCCGAGCGCCGTTCCGCCATTCAGCTCAAGCGAGTCCTTGAAATTCACGCGCGTGATCGGATTCCCGGCGGCATCCTCAACATTAGCCACGCTTTCGACGAGCGCCGCCGCGTAGCTGCTGCCGGCGCGCACCAGCGCCGGCTCGCCGGCCTTGAGCGTGACCGAGCCGCGCTCGCAAGTCAGCGATTGGGTGAGCAGCACACTGCCGATCGATCCCGGCAGCGTGGTTTTGGCCTGCGGCAGCAGCGTGAATTTGGAGCGCAGCGGATAGAACGATCCGCCCTCAAGCGCCGTGAAGACCTGCGGCTTTTCGTCGCCAAACGACGCCGAGCGAAAGGCGGTTCCGGCCGGCACGTTGACGGGTAGACGGCCTTCCAGCGAGAGCGCCAGATCGACCAGTGAGGCGATCGCCGGACGCGGAAGGTAGCCGATCAGCCCGGTCAATTTGCGCACGTCGCTGAGGCGCTGTGCGGTGCGGATGTAGGACTCGCCGGCGATCAGGCCGTCGTAGAAGGCCAGCACATCGCAGACATAGGCGAACATCTCGGTCAGCATCACGCCGAAGTCGTCGACGTCGCGGCCGAGCCAGTTGGCGCCGCGCAGCGCAACCTGGCGCGAGGCGTCTTCCAGCATGGCCGCTCGAAACGCGGGAAAGATCCCGATCTGGCGACGAGTCAGAAGCGTGGGCAGCCCCGGCGCGATCCGGATCTGCGACGGCTCGTAGGGCCGGCCGGGCTGTAGCGCTGGTGTGGAACTCACTTATGCCCCTCCCTTGACGATCACGTCGATCATGCCGCGCTCGGGATACACGCGGTCGTTGGCCACGCGGATGATCGTATCGATGCCGGGCGCGTAAAAAGCCTCGAAGACGCCGAACTGCCGCCACTGGAAGTGTCCGCGCCGCCGGAAGCGGATCTTCTCGACGGCCAGCACGCCGGGAACCGCGCCTACGGCCGCCTCAAGCGCGCCGCGATACAGCACCGTGCCGAAGGTAAAGTTGTCGGGCGAGAAAAAGCCGCGTGGCCCGACCAGCTCCGCGATCACTGCTTCTTTCACGGCGCCTGCGTACGACGACGGCTCGACGCACACGGTGATCTCGACGTCAAGATCGGCGAAGCGCGGTGGCCGCTGCTGGGCGTCCTGGCCCGCCTGCCGGAAGCGATCGATCTGCTGATTCATCTCGCCGCGCTGAGCCTCGATCAGCTCCACGGCACCACGCGGATCAGCGCTGGCGAAGATCGTGCGCCAGCTTCCGGTCCAGCGCATCGACGCGCCCGCGTTCTGCACCCACGGTAGCCGCTCGACGGCCTCGGCGTAGTCGTCCGGCTTCACAGCGCGATAGGTGACCGCGCGAAAGGCTTCCGGCGCATTGGCGCGCACGCTCTCGGCGCTCTCGGCGGGCAGCGCGCCAAACGTGGATTCGGGGTTGGTCACCGCCACCGCGAAGGCAACCGGCGTCGATGCATCGATACGGGTCAGCACAGCGCGCGGCAGATTCTCGCCGGTGTTCAGGCGGTAATCGGCGACAAAGACCGTGCCGTCGGCCGGGATCATGCCGAACTCGCCGTCGCCGAAGCGAATCGTCAGGCCCGCGCCGGTCTGATAATCTTCATGCACAAACTCGCCGCCGGGAATCGGGTAGCCGACCACGCGGCCCCACATGCCGTCGTCGAGCGTGAAATGCGGATCGAAGGGCGTGGACGAGGCCGCGCCGAGCAGCGAGCCGCGCCACTCCCACTCATCGGTCAGAATCGGCTGCCACTGGCCGGCGATCTTCTGCCCACGGTAGAGCCGGATCTCGGCCCGCAGACCGCCGCGCGTCTCACTGTGCAGATAGGCAATGCCCGACTCGTCGGTGCCGGGCAGGCTGACGCGGTAGATCGGCACGCCGTCTGCGCCACGGCGCTGAATTGTGTGCAGCGCTGGCGCGTCGGGATCGGATGACGCGCCGACCGTGAAGGCCAGACGCTGAGTCAGGCCCGCCGTCGCCGGCACGAGGTTGCCGCGCACCTCAAGCGCTGTCTTGTCCAGGCGATAGGGCGTGGGCGTGTCCCAGGTCAGGCGGCTGATCGTATCGCCGGTCAGCGGATCGGTCTGATCGTCGACGCTCACAAGGCGCACAAACAAACGTGCCGCCGGATCGGAAGGATCGGCCGGGTTGGTTTGCAGCAGGATCGGGTAGCCGTCGCTCACGGGCGGGAAGGCCGCCTCAGCCGCGCCGATCACAAACAGCTCGGTCACGCCCTCGGGCAGCTCGACGTCGTCTTCATCCCAGAAGTAGGGCCGAAAGCGATTGCGCGCCGGATCGATCGCGTAGCCGCCGCTGGTATCGAACAGGCCCTGACCGACCTCAAAGGTGTACACGCCGTCCGCATCGGTCACGCGCGTACCGACCGGCAGCGTGCCTGCCGCCGAGGCCGTGAAATCGAGCACGGTGCTGGCTGCCTGTCCGTCGAAGGGCTCGTAATCGACCAGCCGCGCCAGCTGCCGCAGCGAAAAGCGCTGGCTGGCCGTCGCCAGAAACGCCTCGCGGCTGATCCGATCCTGGCTGTAGGCCATCTCGTCGGCCAACGCGCTCATGACTTCGACCAGCATCACGCCCACATCGGCCTCCAGGCGGTCGATCCAGCGCGGGTAGCGCTGCGAGGCGAAATCGAACAGCGCCTGGCGGAAGCTCAAAAAGTCACGCGCCGTGTAATCGACCGGGAAGTCGACGTAGGTCTCCGGGAAGGGTGGCGGCGTGTCCGGCTCGCAGTCCAGGCCGGTCGGGCAGTTGGCCTGAAAGCTGAAGATCTTGCTGGCGTAGTAGGGATCGATGCGCGACGGCACCGCCGGATCGGCGATCGTCAGGCGATGATCCGCGAACGAGGCCGGGCGAATCACCTGCAATTGCAGCACCGTGCGGCCATCGACGACGCCCCAGCTCAGGTTGGTGATCAGCACCGGCAGCATGTTGTCGTCGCGTACATTCTCGATGCGGATCGCGTTGATCGGGAGCGAGCCCGGCAGCGGCACGTCCAGCGTCTCGGGTGGGCGCAAAAAGTATACGTCCAGCCGATCCTGCGTCTCGTGGACATAGATGAAGTCGATGCCCGTCAGCAGCGACTGGCCGCCCAGCAGCGCCAGACGATCTTCGGCGGTCGTCATCGCGTCACCTCGATATTCAGAATCCGCCGCTCCAGCCGCGCCTTGAGCACATAGCTGACGCTGACTTCCAGCGTGGACTCGAAGGCGTGTACCTCGACCGCGCCGACTTCGATCACGGAGCCGAGCCAGCGGGTGAGCGCCTGGTAGACCGTAACCTGCGTCAGCGTGGCCACAGTCGGATCGTTGGGCGCGAACAACATGCGCCGCAGCCCACAGCCGAAATCCGGGCGATGCGGCCGCTCGCCGGGGCTGGTGAGCAAGACCTGCAAGATCATCTGCTCGACGTGTTCGGCGTAGTTGGTCTCCACCGCGATCCGGCCGAGCGCCGAGTCGACGCCCATCGGATGCCGGATGCTGAAGATCGGCTGTGTCGGCATGTCGCTATCCTTTCTTGCCCATCGATCGCCGGAGGAGCCGAGCGATCACTGGCTCTTGGCCTTCGGCTGCGTGCTGACGACGACCACGCTTCCCTGCGGCACCTGCTGCGCGCTGAAGCACAGACCCACGCTGGTCTCGCTGAGCGTTGGCTGCTCCGCTTTGGTACGCATGTCGGCTACCAGCCACTGCACACGCACGCACGGGCTGGGAATCGTGCCCGATGGAGCGGGAATTTGGAACGGGCAGCCGGCGATCGTAAATGTGTCGTTTATGCGCAGCACGTATGCGCCAGGCCCCGCGCTGATTTTGGTATTCGAGCTGATCGCCTGCACTTTCCCACCGTGCGGGCACTGCATCTGGCTCTGAGTTGTCAATAAGCTACCGGCCATGCTTCCTCTTGATAAGAACCTAGAACTTAGAACCTAGAACCTAGAACTGGTTGAACTACCTTCATGCGTGTTTGTTTTGTTCTCGATCAGGCCCTCGCCCCTGATGCTTCGCATCTTCCCCTCTCCCGCTGCGACAGACGAGGGGATTTTTGGTACTTGCTTTTTCTTTGTTCTTTGTTCTTTGTCCCCTAGGTTCTTGGTTCTTGGTTCTTGATTCTTGGTTTTCTTGCTCCGTTGTTCTTTGTTCTTTGTTTGGTTTTCTTGCTCCGTTGTTCTTTGTTCTATTGTTCTTTGTTCTTCGTCCCCTAGGTTCTAGGTTCTTGGTTCTTGGTTCTCCGTTAGGTTACTTCAAACGCGCCGTCGTTGATGCGCACGCTGATCTGTGTGATCTCGATCTTCTTGCCGCCGCCGTCGATCGTCACGCCGGTGCCGGCGACCGTCGCCGATGAGACGCTGACCTCGGCCTTAATCTCGCTGGCGATCGTCAGAGTTGCGCCGCTGCTGGCGGTGATCGTCATCTCGCCGGCCGCGTCGTCGATCTTGATCGTGAACGAGCCGGTCTTCCACAGCTTGACGTTATCGTCCGAGCCCGCCTCGGAGGGCATTTCGTTGTCGCCCCAGAAGAAGCCGACCCACACCGGATAGCTGATGTCGCCTTTTTCGAACTCGACCCACACATTCGAGTCGATGGGCGGAAAGCTCTTGAAGCCGATCTGATCGCCGGCGTACGGCACGCAGGGCATGGCCCAGACGGCGGTGCCATCGGCGAACACGTCGGGCACCCTGACCTTCAGCCGGCCCTTACGGAGCGGATCGTTGGTATCCACGATCTGCCCGGCGTACTTGCCGAAGTAGCGCGAGCGAATCCAGTTCATGACAGAAGTAAGATTATCGGTATCCAGCAGCATCATTACGTCCTGTTTTCTAGCCTGATCCAGATCGATCTTGCGTCATGGCTTCCAGCCGTTGCGCACCAGCGTCAGCGTCATCAGATGCGCGTCGTTGTTCATGACGTGCCGCACCGCCGCCACGAAATACGAGCCACTGAAGCGCGTCCCGGCTCCGTCCACGTTGACCAGCGAGTGCGCGTGGATCACCGCCCCGACCTCCTCGGCGCTGACGGTGCAGGTCGCCTCCACAAACCAGCTTGAGTCGTTGAGCACGCCGGCCGCGCGCCCGGTCAGATCGCCGACATCCGCCACCGCCGCGATCACACTTGTCGAGCGCGTCTCGCCGACGATCGCGCTGAGCGGCAGATCGCCGGGAAACGTGGTGGGCGGCGCTACTCCCGAGCCGTCGATCGTGGTTTTAGCAGCGCCATCGTAGGCCGCCGCGATCACGCTGGTTGGCCGCTCCACGTCCCAGCTGATCTCGAAGCTGCGCAGATTCGGATTATCAAGATTGATCCGCAGCAGCGGCGCATCGGCGACGGCATCCAGCGCGGGCGGCTTGAAGTACGCGGTCTCGACCAGCGTCTCGTCGGCGCGCACCCAAAAAAGATAGCCGTTGCGCCGCGACAGCATCCGAACGAAGCTCAGATCGGTGTCGTGCTGGATCAGCGTGCGCTTGTTTTCCATGTGCCGCGTGTTGGTGCTTTGCACATCCGGCGTCAGGCCGTAGCTGCCGACAATACTGGTCACCGCATCGCTATCGCTGGTGTTATCCGCCCACTGGGTAATCTTGGTCTCGCGATCCATCAGCAGCGTGCTGTCGGCGCCGATCACCTCGACCGTCGAGCCTTCGACGCCATGAACCAGCCGGATCTGGTGGCTGAAGACGTGGCCTTTGACCAGACAATCGTTGAAGCCGGCGCCGCGCTGAAAGACCGCGATCTCGGCGCCTGGCGCCAGGCGCGGCTCCTTGAGCGGAAACAGATCGCCGTCGGCATCGCGCTCTACCGGATAGCGCAGGTAGAACGTCGTCGGCTTGCCGACCTCCTCATGCACCTCGGCCAGCGCCAGGCCCATCAGGTCATCCGCCCGCGCGCCGCCCGCGACAATCACAGTGCCCCAGACCATAGGCTCAGCTGCCTTTCGCCGGAATAGCGATCTCGATCGCCTCGCTGATCTGCTCGGCAAACATCGCGTCGTTCATCTCGGCCAGCCGCCAGTAGCCGTGCGGATTATCCAGATAGCGCGCCGCCAGATGATCAAGATGCTCGCCCTGCCGCCGCACATGGTAGCCCAGCAGCAGCTGCGTGGGCGCTTCCGGCGGCATCACGGCGGCGACCACACGTCCGCGCGCATCGGTCGCGGTCGTGGTTTCGGCCTTCGCGTAGCGGCTTTTGGGATCGAAGTTCATGGTTTTTTTCCTTTAGAACGGCAGCATATTGATGATCGACTCGACCGAGTTCGCCAGGTTGGCGGTGGCCAGCACCTGCTTCTGGACCATCGTGAACTTGTACGCGCCGACGGCCAGCTCTTCCTCGGGCTTGAGCGGAATCGCCGTCGCGCTGTCGCCGGTGCCCTGAAAGCGCTGAAACGCGCTCGGCTGAAGCACGGTCATGCCCAGCGAGACAGTGGCGCGCAGCGGGTAGAGCAGCGGCGAGAAAGTTTGCTCCTCCACGGTGAAGCTCGTCACGCGCACCGGCACGATGCGACCCGGCCCCCAGATAAAAAGCGTGACCGGCACATTGCGCGGCGGGATCTCGCTGCCGGATGGGCTGCCGCCGCTACCGCCGAGCGAGCCGCTGATCGAGCCAGCCGCCCCACCGACCGCGCCGCCGAGCGAGCCGCTGATCGAGCCGAGCAGGCTGATCCCTTCCGTGATCGGGTAGAGCAGCATCTCCAGCGCGGCCAGCCGATCCGCCACGCCGGTCGCGACCGCCACCGGGTGAAACTCGGGCTTTTCCAGCGCGTCGGAGGCGTCCACGATCAGGCGCAGCGTAAACGACTCCTGCGGATCGTAGGGCTGTGAGCGCGCGGTGGGCGACGCCGTCTCGCCGCTGCCGCCCTGTCCTGCCGCCGACCGTGCGCCGGGAGCATTGCGAGCTTCCGCCCCATACTGCGGCTCGTACGGCGTCAGCGAGCGCGACAGCGTCTCGGGGTTGTATTGGAAAATAATAATGTTCGGGATCGGAATCAGCAGCGGCGCGTCGAAGCGGATCAGCGCTCCCTTGAGCAGCACCGGCGTTCGTGAAAAGCCATTGCCCATCTTCGCTCCTAGTCTTTGTACCAGTCGCCCATGATGCTGCGATTCTTGACGTCGATCGCGTTCACCACCGCCGCGAGCTGGGTGTTGTGCGGTATATATTCGGGCTTTAGTGTTCCCGGAGCGCTCTGGGTTTCCGGGCGATTGAGCGCAAACGTTCGGTAGCTCACCGCCTCCCAGTGCTCGGCATCGGTTACGTCTTTGTTGAGCGTGCGCCGGAGCGCGCCCATCATGCCGCGAAACATCCACATGTAGGTCTCGCGGATCGCCTCGTAGACAGCCTCGGTATGCTTCGCCGGCGCGCTGTGAGCCGCCTTTAAGATGCTCAGCGGATCGTCGGGTGGCGTCGGCTTGATCTTGCTGCGCAAAAGGCCGTAAAACATCCGGTCCAGGCGAACACCCTGCGTCGGCGTGCCAGTGATCTCGATCGGAGGTTTGGCCGAGGTGAAATCGCCCCAGGTCGACGCCGCGTTAATATGCAGCTGCCCTTTCTGATGCGTCTTGGCCGCCAGCGAGATCGCGGGCAGACCACGGCCGCGATCGCCGCTTGAGCCGGGATCGAGCTTGTCGAAAACGATGTTTTTACCTGCGCCTCGGAAGGCAGTCGCCGTGTTGCCCGCCCGCACAAAGCCTGGCGGAAACACCTTCTGGGAGCCTTCGTCGCGGGCGATCTTGGTCGACGAGGACGGCAGATTCTGAAAATATTCGACCAGCAAATACTGCGGGATATGGTGCGACTGGCGTCCGGCACGTGCCGCCTGCGCCATCGATCCTGAGCCAAGGCCAGAGGCGGGCTCCAGCGACGTGTCGCGCGTCGGATCGCCCGTGAGCTGGCCGTGCGTGCCAACGCGCAGACCGCCAAAAGTTGCGTTGCTCACGCTTGTCGTGGTCGTATAGTCGAGCCAGGTATCGACCGAGCCGCCCGCCACCGCATCGAGCATCTCGCGCATGCTGCGAATAAACACATCGCTCAGCCGGTACTCGTCGGCATCCCAGATCTGCACGTCGGTTGCGCCGCCCGCGATCTGCTCGCGAATCTTGGCCCACTCCACATCGTTAAAGGCGCGTGTCACGCCCGGGATCGGCAGCCGCTTGGGATTGGTGGGGCTGGCATGCGTAACGCGATCGTTGGTCTCCTGCTTCATCGTCTGATAGACGCGGTTGTTGCCGTGAACCTCGGCCAGATCAAGGTTCATGACCTTGACAAAATCGATCGTGCTGCCGTTGGGATCGATCGCCAGGTCGAAGCCGGTGGCCTCGGAGATATAGTTGGTCAGATTCTGCTTGAAAGCGCTGGGATCGAGGCTCAGCTTGTTGCCGTGAATGGTAAAGCTATAGAATGTCAGCGCCCGCAGCCGCTGCGAGGGCATATCGAAGCTGTTCGTGAAGTAATAAGCGATCACACGCCGCGCCGTCGGATTATTGAACGTCTGCGGCCCGTGATGCATCGGGTTGCTCGCGGCAGTCGTCAGCAGTAGCTTGGCGTGCGTGCCCTTCCAGATCGTCCGCGCGTCCTCCACGGCGTTGTTGAACTCACCGCGCCGGTCGTTGGAGATCGCCGACGGGATCGAGCGCAGCGTGTCGATCGAATGCTGGAACGACTCGGCCACTTTCTCCGAGCCGAGCTTCTCCAGCAGCTTCTGCGCGACGTCGCTGGCCACGACCGGCAGCAGGCCGCCCAGCTCGTCGGCCTCTTCGACGGGCACCGGATCGTCGTTCACGCGGCCGGTCGTCGCCTTCTGGGCCATACGCGTCGCGCCCGCCTCGCGCCGGGAGTCCAGCCGCAGACCACGCCGGGGCTGTCCGAGCGTCGGATCGGGCTTTTGATCCATAGTCAGCGGTCGCGATCCAGTCTGCTGTAGCACATGCGCCAGCTCGTGCTTCATGACATTTTCGGCACGCGGGCTGGACGGCGGCAGCTTTTCGCTCAAAAAGATGTGGCTGCCGCTGGTCAGGGCCTGCGCGCGATAATGCCGGGCAATCCGATCCGAGCGCTTGTCGTAGTGCAGCCGCACATGCCTAAAATCGTGGCCGAACGCGCGCTCGTAGCGCAGCCGCGTGGTCGTGGACAGCGGCACGCCACCGGCGGCGATGATTCTGGGCGGCCGGCGCTGCGCATCGTCGGCCTCGTCTTCCGCCTCCTCGTCGAGATCGTCGTCCAGCATGGGCTCAACCTCAGGCTCGGCGCTGAGATCCGCCGGCTCGGTATCAGTGGCGACCTTGATCGACGGCAGATTCGTGGCATCGACCTGGAACAGCGAGCCGAACATCTCGTTGAAAACCTTGTTGATCCCGGCGATCAGATCGGTGCGCGCCTGCTCAAGCATGGTTTGCAGCTCGCCCTGGAGCAGCTCCTGCCAGAGAATATTGGGATCTAAGCCTTCCGATTTCAGCGCATCGGCCAGCTTATCGGCCAGGATCTGGCGTAGATTCGTGGTTTCCAACGCGAGATTAAGGACTTTGCCGCGCCAGCCCAGCGCCATCAAAAAGCGCTCGATCACCATGTCGAGGACAAGATTCATGGGCAGAATCTCGGCCGGGACTTCCAGCCCGTTCAGGCCATCAAAGAACTCGTCCAGGGCTTCGCGCATATGAGTCGAGATTGTCGTCGGCCCGTTGCCGTCCACGAGGTCGCCCAGGACTTCGCGCGCCGACTGGATGTCGCTCATGCGCACGATGCTGCCGACCTGGATGATACCGGGAATAGCGCGCAAAAACCGGCGCAGCAGCGGGCGGCGCTCGATCATGCGATGGACGCGAATAAACGAGCGCTGCATACGATTGCGCAGCCTGAAAAACGCATCAAGAATCCGCGCTCCCGTTCGCCGCACAAACGAGATCAGCCGCGCGAATCTACCGCTGCGCCTGGGCCGTCCACGCCGTGCCTTGCCGCTCTGGCTGCTCATCACGCGCGCCTGGATCTGCTCGGCAAACGGAAGATCGCCGTTAAAGATCAGGTATTCCCACAGCCGCGTCAGCATCTCATCGCGCCTGTCGGGCGACAAAAACTCCTGGACCGCCTCGACGACGACGATCGGCGTGCGAACCAGCTCTTCGCGGATCGTCGGCAGCTCCGTGACCAGGAACTTGATAAAATCGGCGGCAATAATCGCCGCCTGCGCCGGTGGAAAGACGATGCCTATGCCCTCGATGATCGCTTGCTGCGCGAACTCCATCACCTTCAGCGTCGCCTGTAATCCTTCAAGGATCAGCTTCATGGCCACGGCATGCGAGAGCTGCTCCAGCAGCAGCTCCTGGCTATCGTCCTGAGCCGTGAGCAGCGAGGTGATCGTGATCGGCGTCTCGCCCTGGTTGTAGACCACATCCAGCAGCGGGATCGCCGTGTTGCGCGAGATCGGCACACCGCTGAGATCGGTCAGAATCGAGGGCTGGTAGGCTTCGGTGTGGCGGCCATACGCGGGATGAAAGATAAACGCCGTGTGTACACGCGTGACCTGATACGTGATGCCGTCGATCGTGAAAGCCGGCGCATCCTCGCCGACGGCCAGACCACTATTGCCGCCGCCAGACTCCGTCACCTGCTTCAGGTCGGCGCTCGTGCGCAGGCCGCTTTTGCGCTGGATCGCGTGAATGACGGTGACCAGCTGCTCTCTGAGATCGACCAGGTCGGGACGCCTGGCCAGCAGCGTGGTGGCGTTTTCGCTGGCGTGCAGATACGGGCTCAGGCGATCGGCGATCTGCGTTTCTGCCGAAACTCGCAGCGCGAGATTCAGCGGCCCGAAGACATCGGTGATCAGATCGTAGCGGCGCTCCACATACGGGCCGCCCAGCGCCGACGGCCGGATAAACGCCTGGCGCAGATCGTCGGTCAGACTGAGGATCAGCGCGGTCATATGCAGCTCGCGATGCCGCTCGTTCGCGTCGTTTTCGATCTGCCGCTGAAACTGGAGCGCAGTCGTGAGATTGCGATCTACGCCGCGCTCGGGGTAGACGTGCAGGAGCTGCACCCGGAAGCGATCGATCAGCTCGAAGGCATGGCTCGGCAGCGAGTAGTTGGCTTTGGCGTCGGCGCCGTAGGTTTTGAGGCGCCGGCCGGCCTCCGCGACAATAATCCGGCGATCATGGATCAGCGCGCGCAGGAAGAGCTGGTCGCGCTCGGCGATCGTGGTGCTGGTCGCGCCCGAAATATCGCGACTTGCCTCGTCGAGCGCAAACCGGAGCTGCGCGCCAAGATCGGGATCGAGCTCCGCCTCGCTGCGCGCCTCCTCCAGCAGGTCCAGCACATTCTCAGGCGTGAGCTCTCCCCCGACATAGTTTTTGATGTATGTGCGCAGCGCCGGGATCGTCGCCATGTAATCGCGGACGGCCTCGAATTTCGGCAGCACCCAGGCAAACGCCTCAGGTGGGCGGGTGTTGGGAGCGGCGATCACCCAGTCATAGGGCGACTCCGACGCCAGCTGCGCCAGCTCCCTGATGCGTGGATGATTCTTGAGCACGGCGAACAGATCGCTGCGCTCCGGAACCTGCTTGTCGCTCGAATGCCAGCGCAGCACAGAGCGAGTGGCCTTGTAGCGGATCGGATAGGGCACGTCTTCCCGGGCCTGGCGGATCGCGCGCTGCATGATGCCGTAGCTCTGCGGCGAAAGATCATTCTCGCTCTGGCGCAGCATCTCGCGCAGCAGCGTGACCAGCGTTTGCTGGCGCAGCAAAAAGAAGATCCGCCGGAACTGAGCGATCCGCAGTCCATACCCCAGCAGCAGGGCGTTCTCGGGAAAATCCGACTCCATGCGCTCCACATCAGCCGGATCGCGCTCCCACTCGCCGGTGAAGGCCAGGTAGCTGTGTCCCACATCGTCGCCCAGCAAGACGCGCAGCATCGGATCTTTGATCGTCGCATCGCCGACCATCAGGCCCAGAATAAAGCCAGCGCCGGCCACCATCCAGCGATGACGCAGGCGCACATCGGGCAGCGCTCCATACAGCGCAACCAGCTGTTTTTCGCGGGCCTCATCATACTCGTCAAGCGTGAGCGCCAGCTTATCGATAAAGACCTGCGCCACGCCAAGCCAGACCGCGCGATCGAAGTGGGCCTGGTCGGCGATCTGCTCCTGCTTGTAGAGATTCGGCAGATGCTCGGAGAGCGCCGTGCGCTGGGTGACAAGTGTCTGGCGCAGAGCGGTCAGCGCCGCAGCGTAGGCGTGCGCGTCGAGGAGCGTGAGTGACGGGCCGCCGAGCACCGTTTGCAGGCCGGCTTTGG
>DASWTW010000324.1:0-4860 GCA_036401895.1 Herpetosiphonaceae bacterium
GCCGCTGCCGTACGACCAGATCGCGCGCTCCTCGGGGAAATGCACGATATACTTCTGGTCTTTGTTGCACGGCCAGGGCACATCCTGCTGGCCTGGTGCCAGCGGCATGCCCACCGAGTGCATGCACGGGATGAACTCGCCTTCCGTGCCCAGCTGCTCATACACGGCGCGGCCCATGCGGGTCATGATGCGCATGTTGACCACCACATACGGCGAGTCGGTCAGCTCCACGCCAATCTGCGCGATCGGCGAGCCCAGCGGCCCCATGCTGAACGGCACCACATAGAGCGTGCGGCCGCGCATACAGCCGTCGAAGAGCCCTTCCAGCGTTTCTTTCATCTCCCTGGGCGCGACCCAGTTATTGGTCGGGCCGGCGTCGCCCTTGCCCAGGCTGCAAATAAAGGTGCGATCTTCGACGCGCGCCACGTCGCCGGGATCGGAGCGCGCGAGAAAGCTGTTGGGGCGCTTCTCAGGATTGAGGCGGATCAGCGTGCCGCTTTCGATCATCTGCTCGCACAGGCGATCGTACTCTTCCTGCGAGCCGTCGCACCAGTGTACCGCGTCGGGCTTGCACAGCTCGACCATTTCCGCAACCCAGGCGCGCAGCTGCTCATGCTGCACATACTCTGGAATATCTAGAAGCGAAATAGTTTCCTGGCTCGTCAAAGTGGGCCTCCTTGGTGGGCGTTGAGGCGGCGCTGGTGGCAGGGCTGGGATTCGGGGAGCAGACAACCTGAGGAATCGGTCCCATCTCTGGCCCAACGCTGCACCAGAACGAAACGTCGCAACGCCGACAACACTGTCTTACTGCGATTTGCTTCCGGTCTCGGGAAGCCGCTGACCTATTGTAGATCTCCCAGCGAGATACGTCCAATTTTCACAAACTATTCATATTTTTACTTTTAAAAAACAAAAGCAGCCTGGCACTTACTGCCAGGCTGCGCGCTGCTTGCAAGCTACGAAGATTTCGGCACAGCCACAAAATCGATCTCTAGGCGAACATTCTCGTCCACGCTGGCGACCTGCTGAACCTGCGGAATGGCCAGCCCGAAGTCGGCGTAGCGGATTGTCGAGGTAGCCGTTCCTTCCAGCCGTGCGTTCGAGGCCGGTGTCGCCGTGACATCAAAGGTAACTTCCTTGGTCACATCGCGGATCGTGAGATCGCCGATGACCTGGAAGGTGTACGATTGTCCCGGCGCGCCCTGCGCGGGCAGCCCTTGCAGCTGTTTCGGCGTGAAGGTAATGAACTCGTACTCGCCCGTGTTCAAGATCCGGTTCTGGATCGCGCGGTTGCGGAACTCGCTGTCGGTGACAAAGGTGCGCGCGTTGACCTGGATCGTGCCGATGCGGCTCTTGGTCGGATCGTTGGGATCGACTGCGATCTCGCCCGCCACCTGGTTGGTCGTGCCGACGACAGTCTTGGGCGCGTTGTTGAGCACCTCGTCGATCACAAAGCGGACCTCTGACTCCTCAGGCACGATCTGCGCGACGATCTCCTGCGCTTCGGCAGCGGCCGAGGCCGACGGCGCGGCTGTGCTCTCGGCGGTCGGCGATGCGCTGGCGGTTTCTGTAGCTGGTGCGGCGGAAGCGCTGGCGCTAGGCGACGGCTCAGCCGAGGCGCTGGCGCTGGGTGCTGGGCTGCTTTCTGCCAGCGGGATGGCCGTGATTGGCCCAGAGGCGGCCTCGGGCGCGCGGAACACGTTGTAGCCGACAAAGCCCAGGACCGCGATCACAGCGACGATGCCCACGGCGACGATCTTTTGAAGATTGGTCATAAGAGAGTCGTTCCTTACTGGGGGAGCAATGCTTATATCAGAGGAGCGGCTTCGCCATTGAGCATCCGTTCCAACGGAGACAGCGCGACGAGCGTAAACGCCTAGCGCACGATCTCCTTAACGCCGACACCAAGATTATAAACCAGATTACCGCCGGTCAGGCCCGCGAGCGTCAGCGCGACCAGACCAAGTATGCCGACCGTCAGATACGGCCACGAGGCCGTCTGCTCGCCGTTGGTGCGCCGCAAGCGCCAGCGCCAGGCCGTCAGCGCGATAAAGATCGCGGTTGTGAGAAAGCCAAGCCACTGGTGCTGCTCGATCGACCCGATCACCGCTGTTTCTTCGTACGGAATGTGCGCGATAATCCCGGTGATCACCGCCGGGATCGCCGACAGCGTGCCGAGCAGCAGCGTGATCCAGGCCGTGCGACGTACGGCGGGCTGCCAGCGGCCATACAGATCCAGCAGCACACTGGCGAGCAGCAGCACGATCGGAAAATGCGTGATCGCCGGGTGGAGATGCGTAAACAGGTTGGAGATCAGATCTGCCATAGTGTGCGGGCTGCACGCGCCCTGCTCCTCTCTGAATCAGCCTTGAGCAACCGCTACGCCACGCGCAGCACGATCGTGTTGTGCGACGGATCGCGCAGACTCCAGCCGTCGGACTGCTCGCTCACGGCGACGTCGGCCTCACGCGCCCGCTCCACAATCGCCTCGACCGCCGCCGCTGTGGACAGCAGCAGCTCGTAGCTCAGCAGCCGCGCCGCGTTCTCCGGCGGCGCCGGCACGCCCACGCCGGCCCAGCTATTCAGGCCGATATGGTGATGGTAGCCGCCCGCGCTCACAAAGCTGGCCGAGGCCATCCCGGCCATGCGCTCCATGCCCAGCACGCCCACATAGAAGCGATCGGCGGCGCTCACATCCGCGACTTGCAGATGGATATGGCCCATGTCGGTGCCGTCCGGCATACCGCTCCAGGCCGGCGCGTCGGCCGTAAGCTCGCCGAGAATCGAGCCGACGTCGAGCGGCTCGGTGCCCATCCTGAAGGTGCCCTTGGCATCGTACCATGTGTCGCGCGGACGATCCCGGTAGATCTCGATGCCGTGGCCGTCGGGATCGGACAGGTAGAGCGCCTCGCTCACCAGATGATCCGACGCGCCGCCGACATGCGTTTCGCTTTCCCAGAGATGCTTGATCACCTGCGCCAGGTCCAGCCGCGTCGGCACGCGCAGCGCAAAGTGATACAGCCCCGTCGCTCGGCGAACCACGCGCGCGCCGGGCACCTCGCGGAGATGCAGCAGCGGCGTGGCTCCTGCTCCCAGCGTCGCGCTGTGCCTGTCATAATCCAGCACGGCGAGTCCAATATTGTGCTGGTAGTAGCCCAGCGAGCGATCCAGGTTGCCGACGCTCAGGCTGACAAGGCCAACTCTGGTCGCGGGATCGATGATCGATGCCATAACAATCTACTCCTGTAGCCCGTGCATCGTCGCGCGGGCTAGCTCCTGCTCCGAATGATGAATTTATGCCCGCTGCGGCCGATTGCTCCAGGCCACGAATGCCGCCAGCAGCAGCAGCACGACCGGCATAGCGATAAACGCGGCCTCGCCGTTGACAAGATGCGTGGCGATCGCGCCGAGCATCGTGGCAACCAGCAGCAGCGCTCCAATCAGCCGCGTGCGCTGCGGCCAGAGCAGCACTGCGCCTACCACTTCGATCAAGCCGGTCAGATACATGAACCAGATCGGATAGCCCCAGCGCGTGAAGTTATCGACGTTCATCTGTGCTCCGGCCAGCTTCATGCCGCCAAAGAACAAAAATCCGAGCGTCAACAGGGCCATCACGGCGTAGACGGCGTAGGTCTGCCAGCGGGGAGTGCTGCGGGTCTGTGGTGCGGTTGTCATCGAATGCCTCCTACTGCATCTGCTTGATGTTGTCAGGATACGCGTTCGGTGTCCCTTCCGGTGTCCCTTGCCCTAAACGATCTTTAACTGTTGGCGTCCCTCTTTGAAGATTAGCCGTCCCTCGCGTATCATTAAGGGCATATGCATAATGTTCACTTCACCTTTTTAGGCGTCCCAGCGTTGCAGCGCGGCAACCAACCGATCGCCTATGCGCGGGCCAAGGGCCTGGCGCTGCTGCTCTACCTGGCGGTAGCTCGTGTGGCCCAGCCGCGCGATCGTCTGCTGGATCTGCTGTGGCCGGAGAGTCTGCCGCAGGCCGCGCGCAAAAATATGCGCAACACGCTGTGGTCGATCCGCGAGGCGCTGGGCGACGAGGTGCTGGATCTGGATGGCAACACGCTTCAGCTCGCGGCCGCGGTGACAGTGGACATCTACGCGCTTGAGGACGGCATTCTGCTGCTGGAAGGCGGTCGTGTCGAGGATCTTGAGGCGGCGGCAGGGCACTACCACGGGCCGCTCGCCGACGGGCTGATCGTGCATGAGGCGGCCGATTTCGAGATCTGGCTGACCAGCGAGCGGGAGCGCATCGCGGCGACGTATCTGCGGCTGATGGATCGCATCGTAACGCTGCATGGACGGGCCGGCAGCTGGCAGGCGGTGCTGGATCAGGCGCAGCGCGCGCTGGCCGTCGACCCGCTGCGCGAGACCATGCACCTGGCGATCGTCGAGGCGTATCTGCGGCTGGGCCAGCGCTTAAAGGCAACGCAGCAGTTCGCGGCCCTGACCGAGATCCTCCAGCGCACGCTGGCTGTCGCGCCGCTGCCCGAGACCGTCGTGCGCTACGAGGCGTTGCTGGCCGGAACGCCACATACTCCGCTGCCCGCCGCGCCACGTCCGATCTGTCACGAGCCGTCCGCGCCCTTGATTGGGCGGCAGGCCGAGCTGGCAATCCTGGACGAAGAGCGATCGATCGCGGCTCAGGACAGCGCCCGTATCGTGCTGATCTCGGGCGACCTCGGCATCGGCAAGTCGCGGCTGTGGCAGAGCTGGGCCGGCACGCTGCCTGCCGAGACGGTCGTGCTGGCGACGCACGCGCTGGAGACGGATCAGCCGGTGCCGTTCGGGCCGCTGGTGTCGCTCTTCCGGCAGTGCAGCCCGGTCCAGGCGATCTTAAAGCCGCCCACC
>DASWTW010000325.1:0-6551 GCA_036401895.1 Herpetosiphonaceae bacterium
CGCCGCCGTTGGGATGTAAGATCTGCCCGCTGAGATACGACGAGTCGTCCGAGGCCAGAAAGACGAAGCAGTTGGCGACCTCCTCGGGCTGTCCCGGCCGCTTCATCGGCACGTCAGCGCCGAACTTCTCCACCTTGTCGGGCGGGAACGTCGAGGGAATCAGCGGTGTCCAGATCGGCCCCGGCGCGACGCCGTTCACGCGAATGCCCTTCTCGATCAGCGACATCGACAGCGAGCGCGTAAACGCCACGATCGCGCCCTTGGTCGACGAGTAGTCCAGCAGCTGTGGGCTGCCCTTGTAGGCCGTCACCGAGGTTGTGTTGACGATCGTGCTGCCTTCTTTGAGATGCGCTACCGCCGCCTTGGTCATGAAGAACATAGCGAAAATATTCGTGCGGAAGGTGCGCTCCAGCTGCTCGGCGCTGATCTGCTCGATACTTTCCTGCGGATGCTGCTCGGCGGCGTTGTTGACCAGCACGTTCAGGCCACCCAGCTCGTCCACGGTCTGCTGCACCGCCTGTTTGCAAAACTGCTCATCGCCGACATCGCCCGCGATCGTGAGGCAGCGCCGGCCTTCCTGCTCGACTTGCCGTTTGGTCTCCTCGGCATCGTCGTGCTCGTCGAGATAAACGATCGCGACATCCGCGCCTTCTTTGGCAAACGCGATCGCCACCGCGCGGCCGATGCCGCTGTCGCCGCCGGTGATCAGCGCCACTTTGTCCCGCAGCTTGCCGCTGCCGCGATACGACGAGTCCTCGGCGTTGGGCTTTGGCGTCATCTCCGACTCCAGGCCGGGCCGCCGGTCCTGATGCTGCGGTGGAAGAGTTTTATGCTCGCCCTCTGACATCTCCTGCTCCTCTCTTGTTTACGACTGGCCTCGTGAGCGCGCCAGATCGATCTTCTCGTTCTCGCCGCCCTCGGCGCGCTGCCCCGTCACCAGCGCTTTGACCAGGCCAAATGCATGAACCACCCCGCTCGACGGCGAGTCCCAGTACTCGGCTTGCTCGGCGGTTACTTTGAGCAGCGCCAGATCGGGATCGTCCAGACCCTTGGGAAACCAGGCCTTATACGCCGGATTCCATAGCTCTTCCATCTTCTTGCGATCGCGTACGGTCTGCGCGCGACCCGAGATCGAAACGTAGCTCTGGTTGTCGGGATCGGCATAGCTCAGATTGACATGCCGGTCGTTCATCACCTCGGCAACCTTGGACGAAGACGCGCCCGTGAAGAACCACAGGTTACCGTCGAACTTGCTGCGCTGTGTTACCATCGGGCGGCTGCGCAGCGTACCATCGTCTTCTACGGTCGTCAGCATAGCAATATCGATCTCTTTGATCAGATCGTTAAGCTTCTGGATCGCTTCTTCGCGGCTGGTGGGATCAGACATCTTCTCATCTCCTTTGATCGACGAACAATCGTCTCCAACCGGCAAGGCATGTGCCAGCAGGAGCGAACAACAAATGTTTGCATCTTTCACAAAGCTCTGGTATAATCCGCCACGCAAACGGTTGGGGCCTCTAGCTCAATTGGCAGAGCATCTGACTCTTAATCAGCCGGTTCTGGGTTCGAGTCCCAGGGGGCCCACCAAACCACCCTCCACCCACCAAAAAGGTACACACCTAACTCTATGGAAGTTGAATTTGCATTTCTCGCCGACTCGGCTCAAGTTCCGCCGGATGGCAAGCTTTACGTGCTCGGCGGCAACATCGATCGCATTCACTCGCCGCAGTTTCCTACCACACAGCCCGCGATCACGCTGGTCATGAAGATCCAGATGCTCGCCTCGGAGTGCAATCGCCCGCATCAGCTTCAGATCGATCTCTGGGATGCGCGCGGCAATCCGCTGCTCGACCCGTCAATCACCGCCGAGTTCGGTGTCGCGCCTGATCCCGACGATCCGACTGGCCCTAGCTCAGTGCTGATCCCGGTGAACATGATGGGCTTGCAGTTCCCGAACCCGGGCGTGTATGAGTTTCATATCGTGGTCAACGGCCGTCATCTCAAGACGCTGCCGCTGCGCATGCTTCAGGCCCCGGGCGGCGACGGACTCGCACCAACCGCCTAGCTCAGCCAACCAGAGTAAGCAGGACTGGAGTCGATCCGGTCCTGTTTTTGTTTGGCAGAAAGCGCTGCAACGCGGATTTTGGAGAATCTGCCCAAAATGGGCAAAATCGATTTGCATCCTGGAGAAAATTAAGGTACACTACGTGAGCGCTAAGCGATCCCCTGATGAAGTCAGGGGTATTGTTTGGAAGCAACACAAACAATCGGCCCCATCGTCTAGCGGCCTAGGACGTCACCCTCTCAAGGTGAAGACCGCGGGTTCGAATCCCGCTGGGGTCACCAAAAACGAAGGTATTAGCGACCAATTTTTGATCACTAATACCTTTTCGTTTGCGGGAGTGGCTCAGTTGGTAGAGCATCTCCTTGCCAAGGAGAAGGTCGCGGGTTCGAATCCCGTCTCCCGCTCCATTAACAATTTCAAAAAGGCGTTCCGTCGCTGGCATTTTTGCTAGAGGAACTTCCCGACTCTCCGCTCTGAGCTTCAGAGCAAGCCACCCTGCGAAACAGCAAGCAGGGGCAGCTGCCGGGTAACTGGTGGCTGACGCAAGACGGCAACAGCAAACACACCCGCCGATGGCGCATAGCACCGCTGGCGCACAGGTGAGGGCTGAAACGGTGGCTTAAGCGACCACCAGCGTCGTCGGCGACGACGGCGGCTAGGCGACTGCGCTGGCCCAGGGAGAGCAAGGTGTGTGGGGCAGGCTTATTGGTGGCAGCGGCATTGCCGCGCTATGACCACCTCGCACGCTCACATCGCCGCGGCACGGGCGAGGCCGGGTAACACCCGGCAGACCACAAGCCGCCGCCCACAAGGCGAGAGAGATGACGGACACGAACAGAATCGGGGGTACGGCCTTTTTGAAACGATGTTGGGGTATCGTCTAATGGTAGGACGCCTGACTCTGGATCAGGTAGTTGGGGTTCGAATCCCTGTACCCCAGCCATAACGACAGCGTCGCTTTGAGCGGCGCTGTTTGCGTTTAAAGCGCTTATTTGCGGCTGTGGGTGGCCTGAAGGTTGCAGAGTCCAGTGGCATGAAACAGATTTGGAGATTTCTAGCCTGTGGCCTTGTCTGTAGCCTGGCTGCCTGCTCGTTCGCCGAGGAGCGCGTGGCCTCGCCCACGACATCCCAGCCTTCAGCCGCCACACCGATCGCGGGAGCTGCCACGCCGGGACGGCCGACGCCTACCTTTGTTCCAACCGGCGCTCAACCACCGGCAAGTCAACCAGCAGCCGGCAGCGCAGCTCCGATTGTGCTGGACAATCCTGTTTGGCAGGGCAGCTATCTGCGATCCAGCGGCAACACCGAGTACGGCGGTCGCACAGCCGCCTGGATCTACGGCTCGTCCACGCCGTTTAGCACTATGCAGGCGACATTCAGCCTTCAAACACAGCCGCGTGGCACGGCGCAGCTCAGCGTCGAGGGCATGGACTCCGAGGGCGCGGCCAAAACGCCGATCCGCATCCGCGTCAACGGGACAGAGATCTTTAACGGTGCCAACCCGCTGCCCGACGACGATCTACCGCTAGAAACCGGCACCTGGTCGACGTACACCTGGAGCTTCGACGCGGGACTGTTGCGCCCAGGCCAGAACACGATCAGCATCAGCAACCTGGCGCAGGGAATCGTCGGCCGCCCGCCTTTTTTTATGCTCGACTATGCCGAGATCAGTTTTTAAGCAGCACCGAACGATCGGCTCGGCTGCGCTGGCTGTCGGCGGAGAAGAGCGGAAGCTTCCCGAGATCGCGCTGGCTACGCCGAGCGGCGAATACGCACGCGCGGCTTGGTCGCCGGGAGCGAGGCGGGCAGCAATGAAAGGTGCGGCTCGACAAGCGTTTGAGCGATCGAAAGGCCCGACAGCACATTCTGGACCTGATAATCAGCGGAGTCACAGTCGCGCGGCAGCTCGGTGATCAGGATCGTCGTCATACCAAGCGCCTTAGCCGGCGGGAGATTCAAGATGGTATCTTCCAGCAGCAGCGCCTCCGACCCCGAGATCCCGAGTTCAGCCAGCACATGCTCATAGCACGATGGATGAGGCTTGGACACGAAGTTGAAGCAGCGCAGGTCGAAGATCTGCTCGAAGTGATGCGTAAGCTGCATAGCGCTCAGCACACGCTCGGCATGTTCACGCGGCGAGTTTGTAAAGATCACCTTGGGCACGTGCAGGCGTGACAGCGCAATATCAAGCTCTGCGTCAAAAGTCAGCAATTTATCGATCTCTATATTATGCACAAATTGCAGATACTCTTCGGTCTCTACGCCGGTATGACGCTCTTGCAACCCGCGTAGCGTTGTTCCGTAGGTCGTGTAGAGATAATGACGCAACTGTGCCGCTTCATCCTCGGGAAGGCCCAGCCGCTGCTGGACGTACTCCGCAATCCGCCGGTCGATGGTTTGCATCACACCTGAGGAGGCCGGATAAAGTGTATTGTCGAGATCAAATAAAATCGCGCGGATGGTCATAGGTAGCTCCTTTGCGCGCGCGCGGCGGCGAGGTTCTGGAGAGATAGAAATGGCCCTCCATACTGCGAAGGGCCTGTGGCATCGACGCCGAGTACATCAGTGCAGGTAGTATAGCAACTGGTATTCCAGGCTGTCAATACATAACGTGTTAAAAAGCATTTAAAAAGTGATTAATTCGCGATCATACGCTTGACATTCAAGCCGCGATCCTGATCGCGATGTGTGCTGGCTCGCAGCCGTGAGTACTCAGCGCCGGGACAGGCATAGACCCATGGTACAATCGGCTGAAACCTTTTCTGATTGGCAACGTACTCTACTGAATAAGGAGCATCGATGGAGCCGCAGACCGATGAGTTGCGCTGGATCGACGCGGCAATACAGGGTGACCACGAGGCGTTCGCGCGGATCGTGGATGCCTACAAAGCACCGGTCTATTCGCTGGCGTATCGTATGCTGCGTAATGCATCTGAAGCGGAAGATGCGGCCCAGGAAATTTTTCTGCGTGTCTACACCAAGCTGACGACCTACGATCGTGGGCGGAAATTCTCGACCTGGCTGCTCTCCGTCGCCTCCAACTATTGTATCGATGTACTGCGCCGTCGGCGTGCTACCGTGGTGGATATCGACGAGGTTGCGTTCGCGCTGCCGAGTGATGCGCCCGGCCCTGAGCGCAGTGCGCTTAACCGTGAGCAACGCGAAGCCGTCGCCCGCGCAATCAACCAGCTTCCCGATACGTATCGGTTGATCACTGTGCTGCGCTACTACCACGATCTGTCGTACGACGAGATCGAGCAGATTACTGGGTTGACTGAGGCAACGGTGAAGACCCGGCTGTTTCGCGCCCGACGACAGCTTGAAGAGCTGCTCGAAGCAGAAGGAGCTTTGCCGTGGACTGCCGAACCGCGCACACCTTGATGGCTCACGACGAGCCGCTCGGCCCGGATGAGCAGCGGGCCCTGGAAGCGCATCTCGCGCACTGTCCGGCCTGCCACGACGATTTCGCCGACCCAATGGGCCGCGCGCTTGCGCAAACAACGATCGAGCTGGCGCTGCCGCCGCCGGATTTTACCGCTAAGCTACTCCAGCGCTTACCCAAAGAGTCGCCGCTTGAATTAGCACGTCAGGCGGAGCGGCAGCAGCGCCAGCGCCAGCAAAAGTGGGTTGGTGGCATGGTGGTGGTCGTCGCCGCGAGTATTGCGCTGGGCCTTGGCCTGCAATCCTTCTGGTCCGGCACTGCGCTGGGACTGGCCGCGCGCGGCATTCTGGATATTGTCGCGGTCTTTGCCGTACCGTTCCTGGGTATCGTGGTGTGCGCCGCGCTGGTAGCGTTTCTGCTTCAGAGGGCGCTGCGCCAGCCGACAGTAGGCTTCACGCTGGGCGCAGCTGCGCTGGCGTGCGGGCTGGTCGTGGCCAGCGGCGCGCTATTCCGCTCACTGGATCACAGCGCCACCAGCCCCACAGTTCAGAATGCGGCAGTGGTCACGCTGACTGAGCCGGTTCGCGCCATGGGTGATATTCGCGGCGATGTGGTCTCGCTGTGGGGCGACATCGTGGTAGATGGGCAGGTGAGCGGCAACGTCGTGAGCATCCTCGGCGATGTTACGCTCAATCAGGGAGCACGAGTCGCCGGCGATGTGCTGGCGGGCAGCGGTGAGATTACGACGTCCCAGGCAGACCAGATTGCTGGGGTAGAGCGACGTGGCGTGCCTGGAACACCGATCGGACTGCGGGCAGTTGGTGCGAGCGCCGAGCAGCTCTCGCCGAGCCTGGTGCGTGGCCTGACCGGCCTGCTGGGAGCGCTGATCACGCTGGCGCTGGCGGGCATTCTGGTGCTGCTGTGGCCGCAGCGCACGCTGCACACCAGCCGCAGCTTACCGACACGACCCTGGCTGGCGCTCGGCATTGGCGTGCTGATCACCGCACTGGTGGCACTGCTGACACTGCCGGTGCTGGCACTGCTGGCACTCACTGTGGTCGGGCTACTGATGGTGCCGCTGCTGCTGCTGGTGGTGCATCTACC
>DASWTW010000326.1:0-36387 GCA_036401895.1 Herpetosiphonaceae bacterium
CGCCGGTGATAATCGCGACCTTGTTCTGAAGATCAAAAGAGGGCATCAAATTACCTTTCTATATCAAGAACCTAGAACCTAGAACTAAGAACCTAAACGCCGATCCACTTGGTTCTAGGTTCTAGTTCTTGGTTCTATTCACACGAACGCCGGAATCCCTGTAATTTCTCGCCCCACGACGAGCGTGTTGATCTCGTTGGAGCCCTCGTACGTGTACACGGCTTCCATATCGGCGAAGTGCCGCGCGATGTGGTTCTCCAGCAGGATGCCGTTACCGCCCAGGATTTCGCGGCCCAGCGCGACGACCTGCCGGGCGCGGGCGGCGCAGTGCTGCTTGGCCAGCGATGCCTGTCCGTCGGTCATTTTGCCTGTGTCGCGCAGCTGCGCCAGCCGCCAGACCATCAGCTGCATGCCCGTGATGTCGCCGAGCATCTGCACAAGCTTCTGCTGGATCAGCTGGAAGCCGGCGATCGGGCGGCCGAACTGCTGGCGGCGGATCGCGTAGTCACGGGCGATCTCGAACGCGGCCATCGCGTGACCGACTGCTTCCCAGGCCACGCCGATGCGCGTATGCCTGAGCACGGTCGCGGTGTCGCGAAACGAGTTGCACTTTGCCAGCCGGTTGCTCTCGGGGATCTCGCAGTTGTCGAGCACGATATGCGCGTTCAGCACGGCCCGCTTGGCGATCTTGCCTTCCATGACGGTTGTGTGGAAGCCGGGCGTGCCTTTCTCCACCAGAAAGCCGTTGACCTGGCCGGTCTCCTCGTTGCGCGCCCAGATCACCGTCACGTCTGCAAAGCTGGCGTTACCGATCCAGCGCTTCTCGCCGTTGAGCACATAGCGATCGCCGGCGCGGGTGGCGCGCGTCTGTGGGTGCGACGCGTCCGAGCCGACGTTGGGCTCGGTCAACCCAAACGCCCCGATCTTTTCTAGCCGCGCCATCGCCGGCAGCCAGCGCTGCTTCTGCTCTTCCGAGCCGCAGTGGTAGATCGAGCCCATCGCCAGGCCGCTGGTCACCCCGAAGAACGTGTCGATGCTGCCGTCGCCGCGTGCCAGTTCCATGCCGATCAGACCAACGGCCACGCTCGACAGGCCGGGACAGCCGTAGCCCACCAGCGAGCCGCCGGCGATCTGGAGCTCGGCCAGTTTGGGAATAATCTCGAAGGGGAATTCGCCGCGCTCCCAGTAGGGATTGATGATCGGGATCAGCTCGTCGTCGCAAAACTGCCGCACGCGATCCCGAATGGCGCGCTCGTCGTCGGTGAGCAACTCGTCGAAACGGTAGAAATCCAGCGCCTGGTCAACTGCTTGGGTCGCCATCGACATCTTCCTTGTGCTACGCAGCGCTTGAAGCGGATCGAGCTGCTGGAATAGGCCGGAGCTATGCTGATTCTAATCTACCAACCGTTTGATTTCGCAAGGATAGCATGAAGAGCGAAACGTTGTCAAACAGAATTTTACGGATCGGAAGGATGGCTAAGGCTAGAGGTTGTGCGGCTCGATACCGGTTGTGGTAGGTTTGGCCAGGCCGTCGAGGAAAAGCGTCGAGAAATTTCTGGCGATCTCGGCGGCGCTGACCCGTCCGCCGGGATTCAGCCACTGGTAGCTCCAGTTGCACATGCCGAACAGCCCGAAGGTGACGATCTGCTCGTCGAGATCGGCGCGAAACGAGCCGTCGTGCTGTCCGTCGCGGATGATCTCGCGCACGACAGCCTCGTAGCGCTTACGCTTTTCGTGGATCGCATCCCAGCGCGAGCCTTCCATGCTGTAGCGCTCACGAAAGAAAACCTCGACGTAGGCCCGGTAATCGCGGATCAGCTGGAGCAGATCGACGATCACGCCTTCCAGCCGCTCGCGCGGCGGCAGATCGGCGGCGGCCTCGCGGCGTTCGGTCTTCTCGATCAACACATTCATGAAACGCTCATGAATCTCAAACAGGAGATCTTCCTTGCTGGTGATGTAGTAGTACAGGCTGCCCTTGAGCAGCCCTACCGCGTCGGCAATGTTCTGCATCGACGTATTCGAGTAGCCGCGCTCGTGGAAGAGCCGCACGGCCGCATCGATGATCGCTTCTCGCCGGTCCATTGTTGCCCTGACCTCATGTAATAGAAAGAACCTAGAACCTAGAACCAATGCATAAGCTGTCATGTTCTTTGTTTCTGGTGTCCTCTAGCGGTCTTGGTTCTCGTTATCAAACGATCGTTTGGTAACTGTAGCATAGGCCGTAGCAGAGCGTCAAACGTGCGGTAGATTGCAAATGTACCAGTCTTGTAGGGGCGTATTGCATACGCCCGGATACAAGCGTCAAACGTTTATTGCCGCACCAGGACGCGCGCCCAGCACGACGGCACCGGATCGATCGCGAGGCGGCCGCTGTGCGCAACAGCCTGGTAGCCGGGATCGAGCAGATCCACAAAACAGCTGCCGTCCGGCGCCGCGACCGGGACATCGACGGCTGTGGCTGCGGCTGCGGCGCTGATCACCACGACGACATATTCTTCGGCGTAGCGCCGCGCAAAAGCCAACACTTCGGGACCGACGAAAAGCTGCTGGTAGGCGCCGCGACGGAGCGCGCTGCTCTGGTGGCGGATGCGTGTCAGCCGCGCGATCGCCGGTGCAAGATCGGGGTGCGGCGCGCGGCTGCTCAGATCCGGCGCGGGCACATGCGGTCGCAGCGACCAGTCGCTATCGCCGTGCTTCTTGCCGTTGAGTCCCCACTCGCTGCCGTAGTAGATCGACGGCACGCCGGGCATGGTGAAGAGCAGCGCGTGCAGCGGGTAGAGATGCGCGGGATTGTGCAGCGTGCTCGCGATGCGATTGACGTCGTGGTTGTCGACAAACGTATAGAGCGGCAGCTCGCGGTAGATGCCATGCGGCCCGAACTGGCGATCGAGCGAGTAGGCGATCTCGAAAAAGTTGCGATCGTTGTGGCTGGAGTACAAACCTTTGTAGCACTCGTAGTCCGTGACCGAGTCGAGCAGTCCCGGCCCGGCCAGCCGGCGGTAGTCGCCGTGGATCGCCTCGCCGAGCAGCCAGAAGTTGGGACGCAGCCGCCGGCAGTGAGCGGCCAGATCGCGCAAAAACTGCGGATCGAGATCTTCGGCCACATCCAGCCGCAAACCATCGATGCCAAACTGGTTGATCCAGTGCTCGACGGCTCCAAACAGATGCTCGCGCACCTCGGGATGGTGCAGATTTAGCTTGATCAGATCGTAGTGGCCGTGCCAGCCGTCGTAGGCGAACGGATCGTCGTGGGGACTGCGCCGCCCAAAATCGATGCCAGCGAACCAGTCGCGATAACGTGAATGTTCGCCATGCGCCTGAAGATCGCGGAAGGCCCAGAAATCGCGGCCAACGTGGTGAAAGACGCCATCCAGGATCACGCGAATGTTGGCGGCGTGCAGCGCGGCCACCAGATCGGCCAGGGTTTGATTATCGCCCAGCCGACGGTCCACGCGGTAAAAATCGGCGGTATCGTAGCCGTGCGCGCTGGACTCGAAAAGCGGCCCGAGGTAGAGCGCTGTTACTCCCAGCGCCTGCATATGCTCGATCCATTGCGTAATATGGGCGAGACGCGGCTCGGCGGGCAGATCGAAGCTGTTACGCCGGGGCGCGCCGCACAATCCCAGCGGGTAGATATGGTAGAAAATCGCGTCCTGAGCCCATGCCGTCATGATTGATTCTCCTTTACATACCGGTAGGTATAGAGCGATAAACAAAAAAAGAGACTATGAGTAAATGCCATACGAAAACTGCTGGACGGCCTGACGCTGCACGGCCTCGTCGAGCGTCACGTACTGCTGAAGCGCCAGGCTGATATAGGTGTTGATCATGCCGAGAAAAGTTGCGGCGTAGGTGCGCTGGCGTCCGCGCATGTTGCCGTGATCGACGACGGCGGCGGCAAACAGCGCCTCGACCAGCCGGTGCTGCTCGTCATTGAAGGCGACCACCACCTGAAACGCTTCGTTCTCGGGAATCGCCAGCCACGAGGTGAGCAGCAGCCGGTAGAGCGCCGGCTCGCGCGCGGAAAACTGAAAATAGGTCGTGACGATCCCCTGCAAGGAGCGTGGTAGATCACCCTCGTACGCGGTTGCCTCCCGCAGTGCCACCAATAACGGCCCGCCGCGCTCCTGGACCAGCGCCTCAAGCAGGCCGCGCTTGTTACCGAAATAATGGTAGAGCGTCGGCTTGGTTACGCTTGCCGCGTCGCACACCTCTTGCACGCCGATCGCATCGTAGCCACGGCTGGCGAAGAGCTGCAATGCCGATTCGAGAAGACGCCCGCGATTATCCACCTTCAATCCTTTGATCTAAGATGTGTACACTATACCGATCGGTATAGAGTATGTCAATCTTGATCCTGATCGATGGATCGATGATCGGCGCTGATGGGCAAGCAGACCGTGAAGGTGCTCCCGACGCCCTCCTGGCTGGCGACATCGATAGTGCCGCTGTGATGGCGGACGATCTCTCTCACCACATACAGGCCGATGCCCAGGCCATTGACCGACTGCTGGTTGGCGTTGTGAGCGCGGTAGAAGCGCTGAAAGATCTGCTCGCGCGCAGACTCCGGGATGCCTATTCCCTGATCGTGTACACTGAGGCAGACGCCAGGCTGCTGCCGCACGGCCGAGACCGTGATACGTCCGCCGTAGGGGCTATATTTGACGGCGTTCTCGATCAGATTTTGCAGCACCTGTTCCAGCCGCAGCTCGTCGGCGTAGATCACCAGCGGCTCGTCGGGTAGCTCCAGCTCCAGGCTATGGCGTGTCAGCACCAGGCGTACGTCGTCGGCCACACGCCGGATCAGCGACCCGAGATCCAGACTGCGCCGCGCCAGCTCGAACTGCCCGATCTGGATACGCGACAGATCCAGCAGCTCGGCGATCAGCTTGTTGAGCCGCCCGACTTGGCGCGTGATGACCTCCAGCGTCCGCTCGTCGCGCTCGCTCAGCCGATCTTCCTGGCGCGCCCGGCGCACAAACAGATCGACATAGCCACGAATGCTGGTGAGCGGCGTTTTCAGCTCGTGCGCCGCCAGCGATAAAAATTGATCGCGCTCCTGGACCAGTGCTTCGGCGGCGCTGCGCAGAGCACGCTCCTCGGCCGCTTCCCGGCGCATCCGCACAAGCTCAAGGTGTGTTTGGACGCGGGCCAGCAGCTCACGGGCGGCAAACGGCTTGATCAGATAATCGTCGGCGCCGGTCTCGATGCCTGCCGCGCGTGCCTCGTCGCCGGCGCGGGCCGAGAGCAGAATCACCGGGATCGTGCGCGTGCTGGGATCGGCGCGCAGCTGGGCCAGCAGGCCAATACCGTCGAGCCTGGGCATCATGATGTCGGACAGGATCAGATCCGGCAGCTGCTCGCGCGCGGCCTGTAGGGCGGCCTCGCCATCCGGCACCGCGACCACAGCGTAGTGCGCGCCGAGCAGTTTGGTCACGTACTCGCGCATGTCGGCGTTATCGTCGGCCAGCAGAATACGTGAGCGCTGCGCTGGCAGCTCCGGGCCGGGCTCCGTGGGTAGTTGCGCCGGCCGCGCCCCGAAACGCTCCGCCGATCGATCGGCGTTGGGCAGCCAGCGCAGCGCCTCGTCGACGAACGCATCAAGATGTGCGCGGGTGTCGCCGCCGCCAGCTCTGATCTGCTCGGCGGGCAGGTGCGCGCGGCCCAGCGGGATCGACACCGTAAACGTGCTGCCCTGGCCGAGCGTGCTCGTCACATGCACCCTGCCGCCATGCAGCGCCGCCAGCTCCTGCACCAGCGCCAGCCCGATACCCGAGCCTTCATGGCTGCGTCCGGCAGTGCCCGCGATGCGGTGGAAGCGCTGGAAGACCTGATCGATGTCAGCTGCGGAAATGCCGGCGCCGGTATCGGCAACCGAAAGCTCGATCTGCTCACCGACCAGCCTCTGCCGCAGGGTGATCCGGCCCTGCTGCGTGAACTTGAATGCGTTCGACAGCAGATTGAGCACGATCTTTTCCCACATCTCGCGATCGACATAGACCGGCTCGGGCAGCGGCGGGCACTCCACCACAAACGCCAGCCCGGCCTGCTCGATCGCCGAGCGGAACAAGCTAGCCAGGTCCGCCGTGAGCGCGGCAAGATCCACCGGCTCGTAGCTGGCCTGCGCTCGATCCGCCTCGATGCGCGAAAAATCGAGCAGCGTGTTGACCAGCTTCAGCAGCCGCAGCGCGTTACGATAGGCAACCTCAAGATGCTCGCGGTCGGGGGCGCTGAGCGATCCCTGAGCGGCGTTCAATGTTGCCTCAAGCGGCCCGAGCATCAGCGTCAGCGGCGTGCGGAACTCGTGGCTCACGTTGCTGAAGAACTCGGTCTTGGCGCGATCGAGCTGCGCCAGTGCTGCGATGCGCTGGCGCTCCTCTTCGTGAGCGCGCGCGTTGCTCACGGCGGCGGAAAGGTGCCCGGCCAGCAGCTCATAGAACGAGCGATAGCCCTCGTCCAGCGCGCGATTCGGGCTGATGCTGGCGATCAAGATCCCGCGTGGGCCGGTCTCACCCGCAGCTGCGATCGGCAGCGCCAGCGCCTGGCACACAGGCTCGTTCCAGGGGCCGCCGCGCAGCCGGGCATGGCGCTGTACATCGTCGATCAGCACGGTCTCGCCGGCGGCAACCTGCGCAAACGGCCAGGCGGCTGGCTCGTGTGCGGAAAGATCGACCGAGCGCGGGCTGGCAGCCGTGCCCGCCTCCATGCCGACCGCGCCGTGCAGGAAGAGCTGATCGCCCTCACGCAGATAGATCAGCGCGAACGGCACGTCCAGCGGATGCATTGCGATGCAGGCGGCGCTCTCGTGGCAGGCCGTGACGGCATTGCGCGCCGCGCCGGCTCTGGCCGCCAGATCGCGGAGGAGGCGCAGCCGCCGCTGGCTGAGCACCTGCTGCGTGACCTCGCTGCACACGGCCAGCATCCCGACGATCTGCCCCTCGTCGTCCTCGGCGGGCGCGTGCGAAACGTCGAAGTAGGCCTCCTCGCGATAGCCGGAGCGCTCCAATGTAAGCAGCAGGGCGGGATTCCAGTTAGCCACACCGCTGCGCATCACCTCCAGGATCAGCGGGCCGAGCGTATCCCAGCCTTCTTCGAGTGTCACGCGAATATCCTCGCCCAGCGCGGCCGGATGCTTGTCGCCGATCAGCCGGGAGTAGGCATCGTTGTAGAACTGGATAAACTGCGGTCCCCAGGTGAGCACCATCGGGTAGCGCGAGGCCAGCAGCGTTTTGACGAGTGACGTCAGGCTCTGCGGCCAGCTTGCGACCGGGCCGAGCGGCGTGGCGGCCCAGTCATGTTCGCGCACGCGCGCGTGCATCTCGCTTGGCCCGGCAAAGATCTGCGACAATGGTTTGGATTGGTCACGCATCAGTCTTCCTTGTGGCTTTCCGCAGCCGGTTCTTCCACCAGGCCACATCAGCATGACCTTGAAGCACGAACGTCGTCCCACCAGTGGGAATAGCTGCATCTTTTAGTGTACCAGCCCTGCCGGATCATGGCAGGAGCGATTGGAAGCCGACGAGTGTGAGGTTGCGTGCGGAAGCAGGAAACTGTGCGGGATCAGGCTGAAGACAGGAAAGATCGGAGGGGGCGGGCCTGTGTGTCGTACACGCGCGCAGGCCCGCAGTGCATCAGGCGATCTGACTCAACACCTGGCCCAGGCGCTGCTCAGGCTGTGCGACGATCGCCAGGATCAGCGCGTGGATGTCGCGCAGCATGCGGCTGACGGTCGCATCGTCGAAGCAGCGCGGATAATAGGCCATCGACAGCATCACGTCGTTCAAGGCCCAGACTGTCACGCGCAGCGGATGCTCGGTCTGGGTAATGCCGGTGATCGAGGTCATCTGGCGCGAGGTGCGGGCGATGATCGCTGGATCGAGCGGGAAGTTCTCGAAGGTCAGATAGGTCTCGAAGAGCGGCTGATCGGCCGGAACTTCGCTCCAGCGCTTGATGTCGAGCAGCGGCGCGTACTCGTAGCGGCGCTGATCCACCTGCTGGATCTGGAAAGCCTTCATCCAATCGAGCAGCGACGTTTCGGGCGTGATCGCGACGCGCATCGGCAGGAAGTTGTTGAACGGCCCGACCATGTACTCCATGCCTGCCAGCTCGGCGGGACGGCCAGAAACCGCGCAGCCAAACACGATGTCGCTTTCGCCGGTGTAGTGGCCGAGCAGCAGCGCCCAGGCGCTCTGGACTACCGTGTTCAGCGTAAGCTGATGCTGGCGGGCCATCGCGCGCAGGGCCTTGCCTTCTTCGGATGGTAGTACCAGCCACTGATTGGAGTAGGCCGTGCTGGGCTGTGGCTGGTTGCCGGGCATACGGCTGATCAGTGGCGTCGGCCGGGTAAAGCCTTTGAGCGCTGAGCGCCAGTAGCTTTCGGCTGCGGGCATGTCCTGGCGTTGCAGCCAGGCGAGGTAATCGCGGAACGGACGCGACGGCGGCTGCTCATTCTCACGACCGGCGCAGGCAGCCTCGTAGCAGTCAAAAAGATCTTTGATCAGCAGCGGCAAGCTCCAGCCTTCTTGCAGCAGATAGTTGAAGCCCCAGAAAAAGGTATAGTCGTTTTCGGAGACCTGGAACATCGTCAGACGCGTGAAGGGCGGCGTGGTGAGATCGAAGCCCTGCTGGCGGGTCCGCTCGATATGCGCGGCCAGCGCCTCCGCCTGCTCCGCCTCCGACAGTTCGCGCCAGTCCCCGTAGGCGATCGAGATCGTGACATCGGAGTGGACGATCTGTAGCGCCCGATCCAGCCCTTCCCAGGCAAACGAGCTGCGCAGAACCGGATGGCGATTGAGCAGCTGCTGCCAGGCCAGCTTGAAGGGCTCGGTCTGAAGCTGCCGGATCTGGAACGCCTCATAGATCAGGTACAGACCCGGAATCGGATTCTCGATGTAGCAGCGCAGCATATATTCCTGCGCCGAGCCCAGCGGGTAGATGTCCTCGATCGGCCCGCGGCTGGCGAGTAGCTGATCGAGCTGTTGCTGGCTGATCTGAGCCAGCGGAAAGTCGGCCGGTGTGTAGGCGCCGGCAGCTCGGCGCGGCGCGGGCTGTACGACTGGGGCCGGGCTGGCGCTGGCGGCCTCCGGCACCGCGACTTTGGCTAGCTCGGCGATGGTCTGGTGCTGAAACATCTGCTGGGGCGTGAGACGCAGCCCGGCCTGAAGCGCCCGCGAGATAATCTGCAAGCTGATGATCGAGTCGCCGCCGAGCGCAAAGAAATTGTTGTTGACGCCCACGCGCTCGACGCGCAGCACCTGCGACCAGATATCGGCCAGGATCTGCTCGGTGGTGGTGCGCGGCGCGACCAGCTCTCTGCTGTCGATCTCAAGGATCAGCGGCGGCGGCAGCATCTGGCGATCGAGCTTGCCGTTGGGCGTCAGCGGCACGCGATCTAGCAGCACGAACGCCGACGGAACCATGTACTCCGGCAGCCGCTCACGCAGGTGATGCTGTAGCACGGGCACCAGCTGTTGTGCCAGCTTGGACTGAAGCGGATTGTTGGCGTAGCGCGACCAGTCCACGGGCTGATCGGGCTGTGGCCGGGCCGCGACCGGGGCGGTGCGTGCGGCCTCAGGCCGGTAGAAGTGTGCGTCGTAGCTGCCGACCGCGCCGCTGCCCGACCAGGTGATCGCGACGTGGTAGCCAAGCTCGTCGCCGAGCGCCCATAGATCTTCGGGATCGATCGTCGGGGCGCGGCCGGCGGAAAGTCTGGCGCGCAGATCGCCCACCGTGTCGATCTGCTCCTGGCTGTTCAAGAGCTGGCAGGCCGCGCCGGCAGCCTGGAGCCGCGCATTCGGGATCGCCGTAAAGCCGACGCTCTCAGGCGCGGCGGAGCGCAGCTCCTCACGCAGCCGCTCGACGGTCATGTCCTCGGTCTGCCAGTCGCGCCAGCTCGCCACAGCTGCCGGCTCTGCGTCTGCTCCGAGATGCAGCGTGACATCATAGCGGTAGCTGTTCATCTCGTTGTGATCGCGGCCACGCTTGAGCTGAATCTCGACGCGGCTGATCTGCGGCAAATGCTGTTGCAGCGCGCTGAAGAAGGCCGGATCGACGATCAGCTCCTGCTCCTGGGCGATGCTGCGCCGGATCTGCTGGCGCAGCTGCCGGATCGTCAGTGTGTCGTCGGCCTGGTAGAGCTGGACCGCCGTGTGAAACGCCGTCAGCAGCGGCAGGCTGCGCACGTCGCCCAGGAAGATCGCGCCGCCGGGAGCCAGCACCCGCACCGCGCCCGCCAGCACTTCGACCAGATATTCGACGCCGGGAAAATATTGAATCACCGAGTTCAGCACAACCACGTCGAAGCCGGCGTCGTCGAGCCCGCGCAGATCGTCGGCTGCCTGCTGAAGCAGCGTTACCTGGCGCAGTTCCTGAGCATCGACCTGCCGGCGCAGCCCGTCGAGCGCGACCGCCGAAAGATCGCTGCCGACGTAGGCGCTGCTCTCAGGCGCGAGACGCAGCAGCAGCAGTCCGGTGCCGCAGCCGATCTCTAGAATGCGTCGTGCTCCCAGCGTGCGAATCCGGCCGACTGTTTGATCGACCCACTCCTCCATCGACTCAGCGGGCAGCGGCGCTCCCGTAAAGCTGCTGTTCCAGCCGACGATGTTGAAGTCGGCCTCTGCCGTGGGCTGAGCATAGGTGCTGTCAAAGATCGTCTGCCAGGAGCCAACCTGATCGCCGCGCAGCTCCGTGGTAAGCTGGCCCGCTCCGGTCGTGGCCGAGATGTCGGGCAGAATATAGGCGACCAATCGTCGCTGGCCCGGCTCGTCTTCACGCACGAGCGCAACCGCCTGGGAGACCGACGCGTGCCGGCGCAGCACGGATTCGATCTCGCCCAGCTCGATGCGAAAGCCGCGCAGCTTGACCTGATCGTCGCTGCGGCCCAGGTACTCGATCGCACCGTCGGCAGCGTAGCGCGCCAGATCGCCGGTGCGGTACAGCCGCGCGCCCGGCTGCACATCCGGCGCAGATCCGGCGAACGGATGCGGAATAAAGCGCTCGGCGGTCAGATCCGGGCGCTGGAGGTAGCCGCGCGCCAGCTGCACGCCGCCAATGTACAGCTCGCCGGGCACACCGATCGGCACCTGGCTCAGATATTGATCGAGCAGATAGATCTGCGTGTTGGCGACCGGACGGCCGATCGGCACGCTTGAGCGGCTGCTGTTGCGCTCACAGGGCCAGAAAGTCACGTCGACTGCGGCCTCGGTCGGGCCGTACAGATTGTGCAGCTCGGCGTCGACGCGCGCAAAGAAGCGCTGCGCAAAGGCCAGCGGCAGCGCCTCGCCGCTGCAAATCACGCGCCGCAACGACTGGCAGAAGACCAGCGCCTGGACATCGAGGAACGGTCCCAGCATCGACGGGACGAAGTGCAGCGTGGTGATCTGCTGCTGGGCGGTCAGCTGCACCAGGTAGGCCGGATCTTTATGGCCTTCGGGCCGGGCGAGCACCAGCCGCGCGCCGGTGATCAGCGGCCAGAAAAACTCCCACACCGAGACGTCGAAGCTGTAGGGCGTTTTTTGCAGCACGTGGTCCGACGCATCCAGCCCGTAGGTTTCCTGCATCCACAGCAGACGATTCACAATGCTGCGATGGCTGACAGCCACGCCTTTGGGCTGTCCGGTCGAGCCCGAGGTGTAGAGCACATATGCCAGGTCGTCGGGATCGAGTGCGACGGCGGCCAGCTTCGGCAGATCGTCGGGCGGCGCGGCGTCGAGCAGCAGCTGTGTGGCCGTGTGGCCTGGCAGGCGCTCGGCGAGATGGCGCTGGACCAGCACCACGGGCGGTTGGGCGTTGGCCAGCATGTAGGCTAGCCGCTCCGACGGATAGCTCGGATCGAGGGGGAGGTAGGCCGCACCCGCCTTCAAGATGCCCAGCAGCCCCACGATCATTTCCAGCGAGCGCTCGGCGCAGATGCCAACCGGAATATTCGGCCCGACGCCTTGCTGTTGCAGCTGTCGCGCCAGCCGGTCGGCGCGTCGATCCAGCTCGGCGTAGGTCAGCGCTTTGCCGGGACCGTTCAGCGCCTGCTCCTGTGACGGGTTATCGTCGAAGACCACGGCGACGGCATCGGGCGTGCGGCGCGCCTGGTCCTCGATCAGGCTGTGCAGCGGTCGATCCAGCGCATACGGCGCTGCCGTGCGATTCCAGTCGTCGAGCTGCCGCGCTTCGGCTACGGTCAGGAGCCGCAGATCCGACAGGCGGCGGTCAGGGTCCGCCACGATATCGGCCAGCAGCGTTTCGAAGTGCGCCAGCATGCGGGTGATCGTGCCGGGCTCGAAGAGATCGGTGTTGTACTCCAGCGCGCCCGCCAGCTCACCGCTGCCTTCGTTCATCGAAAGCCGCAGATCGAACTTGGAGGTGCCGCTGTCGGCGGGCAGCGCCTGCAAGGTCAGGCCCGAAAGCTCAAGCGTCGAGACCGGCGTGTTTTGCAGCACAAACATAACCTGGAAGATCGGATTGCGGCTCAGATCGCGCTCGGGCTGGAGCTTCTCGACTAGCATCTCGAAGGGCAGATCTTGATGATCGTACGCGCCGAGACTGGCCGTGCGCACGCGGCTCAGCAGCTCGCGAAAGGTCGGATTGCCGCTCAGGTCGCTGCGCAGCACCAGCGTGTTGGCGAACAGCCCGATCAAGCCCTCGACCTCGCTGCGGGTGCGGTTGGCGATCGGCGTGCCGACCAGGATGTCGTCCTGGCCGCTGTAGCGCGCCATCAGCACATTGAAGCCGGCAAGCAGCACCATAAAGAGCGTCAGCCCTTCGCGACGGCTGAGATCGTAGAGTGCCGCCGAGAGCGCGGCCGGCAGCACAAAGTTCTCGGTCGCGCCGCGAAAGGTTTGGATCGGCGGGCGCGGATGATCCGTGGGCAGCGCCAGGGCCGGGATCGCCTGATCGAACTGCGCCTGCCAGAAGGCTAGCTGCGCTTCGAGCACATCGCCCTGAAGCCACTCGCGCTGCCAGGCCACAAAATCGGTGTACTGGATCGGCAGCGGCTTGAGCGGCGACGGCCTGCCGTGCGCGAACGCCTCGTACACAGCCGCCAGCTCCTGCACCAGCACGCCCAGTGACCAGCCGTCGCTCACGATGTGATGCACGGTGATCAGCAGAACATGCTCATGGCGGCTGAGACGCAGCAGCGCGGCGCGGATCAGCGGATCGTGCGCCAGATCAAAGGGCTGCTGGGCGTCGGCGTCCGTCTGCCGCCACAGCTCGGCCTCGCGCTCCGGCTCCGGCAGCTGCTCCAGGCTTACGACGTGCAGTGCCAGCTTCAGCTCGGGGCTGACGACCTGCGCGGGCTGTCCATCCCTGGTCACGATGCGCGTGCGCAAGCTCCCGTGGCGCTGGATCACGGCGTTGATGCTGCGCTCCAGCGTGGCCACGTTCAGCGCTCCGGTCAGCCGCACGGCCTGCGAAATATTGTAAACGGCGTTGTCAGGCACCAGCTGATTGAGAAACCAGAGCCGCTGCTGCGCAAACGAGAGCGGAACGTCACGGGCTGCTTCCTGGCGTGGCCGGATTGCGGCGCCGGCGGCGGCCTGCTTCTTTTTGCGGGCCTGCTGAAGCAGCCGGTCCAGCTGCTCCGGGGAAAGATCGGCGATTTGGCGGGCGCGATCACTCATAATCTAGCGGTCTCCTGATTCAGGCGTGAGTTTTAGCTCCATGAACGCGCGCTCAGTCGGCGATCTCGTCCAGGAGATCCAGATCGATCTGCTCAAGCAGCTGCTGCGTCACCAGCTGCGCCAGCTCGGCGATCGTCGCGGTTGTAAACAGGTCGCGCAGCGGCACCTCGATCTCGAAGTCGTCGCGCAGCCGGGACGTGAGCTGCGTCGCCAGCAGCGAGTCGCCGCCCAGCTCGAAGAAATTGTCGTGAATGCCGACCTGCTCGACGCCGAAGATCTGCTGCCAGATCCCGGCCAGCCGCCGCTCGATCTCGTTGCTGGGCGCGACATACTCGCTGCGCAGTCTGGGCCGCGCATAGGCTAGAGGTTTGGTTTTGGTTTCGACGGCTTCCGTCGCGGTTCGGCTGATGCGCGCGTCGATCCTGGCGTGGAGATCCGTAGTCGAGACGACGATCTGCGGCACCGTGCCGAGCGCGAAGATCTGCTGAAAGATGCGCAGCGCCTCGTCCGGCTCGATTGGCTGCTCTGCGGCTTGAGCTTCCCAGTTTACGCTCAGCCAGGGAACCGCGCCGCTCTGACCGGATCGATAGGCCCAGGCGTCGAGCATCAGGTGCAGCGCCGCAGATGACAGGTTGTCGGCGGCGGGCAGCACGGCGTCCAGCGAGGAAAGCACCAGGCAGAAGTCGGGCTGTGTTGCCTGCACGAGCGCGTCAAGCACGGCCAGTCTGCGCGCCACGTCCTGGACAGCTCGCTCGAACGTCAGTGCGTCAAGCTCGTGCAGCATCTGCGTGGGCGCTGCTGCCGTTTGACTCAGATCGATGATGCCGTGGAGCGGGCCGAGCTGCTCCTGGATGCGATCGACAGCGCCGCGTACCGCCGCGAGATCGCCGAGATCGGCATGAGCGAGCAGCACCTCCGCGCCGAGGTCGGGCAGCGCTGGATCTGCCGCGCCGGCTGGCTCGATCAGCGCCAGGCGCGCCTGCATGGTGCGCGACAGATGTCCGGCCAGGATCGCGCCGTGGCCCGCCAGCCCACCCAGGATCATGTAGACGCCACCTGGACGCAGCCGCGATTGGAGCGTCGTGTCGTCGCCTGCGACCGGCTCGAACGTGCGCACCCAGCGATTGCCGCCGCGATACGCGATCAACAGGTCGCGGGTGGGCGTGACAACTTCGGCCAGCAGCGTGTCGATCAGACGCTCAGCGCGCTGGTCCAGGATCGCGGGCAGTGCCACATCGATGCTGCGGCAGCTCAGCTGCGGGTAAGCCTGCGGCAGCGCGTTGCAGAGCGCCAGGATCGTCGTTTTCTCCGGGCAGATCGTGGTTTCGCCGTTGAGATCCTGCGTGTTGTTGGCTACAGCTGTGATCGTGACGCGCTCGGCGCCGGGCAGCGCTGCGATCGCCTCAGCCAGCAGCAGCAGGCTATTGAAGCCAGTGCTCAGGCGCTGCGCCAGCGGAAGCGCTGAGTCGTCGGCGGTGACGCTCCAAAAATGCAGCACGTTGGAGAGCGGCTGCTCGCCGGTTGGGAGCGCCTGAAGCAAGGCGCGGTAATCGTCGCGCTGGTGGGGCCGAATCATGTAGCTGCGCTCGCCCAGCCGCGCGAAGTGCTCGCCCGCCGTCACGGTGATCACATGCTGATCGCCAGCCGCCAGCCGCTGCACCAGCCGCGCGCCGAGACCGAGCGAATCGAGAAAGATCAGCCAGCCGCGCCGGTTGGTCGCCAGGATCTCAGGCGCGGACAGCGCGGGCGGCACCGAGCGCTTCCAGGACGGAAGGTAGAGCCACTCGCCGCTGGCTCGTCTTTGCTGCACAGGCGCGGCGTCACGTGTTCGCCCGTCGATCCAGTAGCGCTCGCGCTCGAAGGGATAGGTCGGCAGCGGCAGTCGTCGGCGCTGCTGCTGGCTGTGCGCGCTGGCGCAGGCGATCGGCGCGCCGCTCAGCCAGAGCTGGCCCAGCGCTCGCAGCAGAGTCGCGCGATCCGGCTGCTGATCCTGCGGATGCCGCAGCGAGGTCAGCACCAGATGCTCAGAGTCCGCGCCGAGCTGCTGGCGGGCCAGGCTGCTCAAGGTCTGGCCGGGTCCGACTTCTAGCAAGATCTGCGCGGGCCGGGCTATAAGCTCGCGAATGCCATCGGCGAAGCGCACGGTCTCGCGCAGATGGCGCGCCCAGTAGCGCGGATCGGTCGCTTCGTCGGCACTGATCCAGCCGCCGGTCAGGTTGGAAAGATAAGGAATTTGCGGCGGGCTGAGCCGAACGCTGCCGACCAGCTCGGCAAACGGCGCGCGGATCGCATCCATGGCCGCCGAGTGAAAGGCGTGCGACGTATGCAGCAGACGACTCTCGATGCCCTGCGCCGCCAGCTGTGCGCGCAGCTCTTCGATCGCCGCGTGGCTGCCGGAGACCACACAGCTGGCCGGGCCGTTGATCGCCGCGAGATCCAGGGCCGGGCCAAGCAGTGGCCGCAGCGCCGACTCAGCCAGCGGTACGCTGAGCATCGATCCGCCCGCAAGCTGCTGCATCAGCCGCCCGCGCGCCGCAACCAGCTTGAGCGCGTCTACGAGGCTGAACACGCCCGCCAGAGTTGCCGCCACATACTCGCCGATCGAGTGACCGAGCATGGCTCCAGGCCGCACGCCATAGCCGATCCACAGCTGTGCCAGCGCATACTCGACCACGAAAAGCGCAGGCTGTGCCAGCCAGGTCTGACTCAGCTGCTGGCTGGCGGCTTCGGCCTGCTGTTCGCCGGGATACAGCACGTCGCGCAGGTCGAGGCCAAGCAGCGGCCTCAGCAGCTCGGCGCAGCGATCGACCGCCTGGCGAAAGAGCGGCTCATGGTCGTAGAGATCGCGGCCCATGTCCACGTACTGTGCGCCCTGCCCCGGCAACAAAAACACGATCGGCCGCTCCCGAGGCTCACCAGGCGCCGTCAGCACTTGCCGCGGATCGCGGGCTTCCAGCAGCGCGATCGCCTCGGCGCGGTCGCGGCAGACCACGGCGCGCCGCCGGCTAAAGGCTTTGCGCCCGACCTGGAGGGTGTAGGCGACATCGGCCAGATTCGTCGCCGGGTTTTCGCGCAGATACGCGGCCAGATTCGTGGTGGCCTGCTCCAGCGCGGTCTCGGTTTTGGCCGAGAGCAGCAGCAGCTGCCAGGGTTTGGCCGGATCAGAGGGCGCGACGGCTGGCGCTTCTTCCAGGATCAGGTGCGCGTTGGTGCCGCCGATGCCGAACGAGCTCACGCCGGCGCGGCGCGGCGCATCCGTGGTCGTCCATTCGGCGAGGCTGGTGTTGACATAAAAGCGGCTGCCGGCAAAGTCGATCTGCGGATTCGGCGTTTGGAAATGCAGGCTCGGCGGGAGTTGGCGATGCTTGAGCGCCAGCACGGTCTTGATCAGGCCCGCGACTCCGGCTGCGGCGTCCAGGTGGCCGATGTTGGTTTTGACAGCGCCGATCGCGCAGCGATGATCGGCTCCGGCTGTGCCAAAAGCGCGGGCCAGCGCCGTGATCTCGATCGGATCGCCGACGGGTGTTCCGGTACCGTGGGCCTCGATATAGCCGATCGTCTCGGGCTCGATCTCGGCCATGAGCTGGGCCGCGCGAATGACTTTGACCTGCCCGTCGATGCTGGGCGCGGTGTAGCCGACTTTGAGCGCGCCGTCGTTGTTGATCGCGCTGCCTTTGATCACGGCATGGATCGTGTCGCCGTCGGCGAGCGCGTCTTCCAGGCGCTTGAGCACCACCACGCCCACACCGTTGCCACTGACCGTGCCGCGTGCCTGCGCATCGAACGCGCGGCAGTGTCCATCCGGCGATTGAATGCCGCCTTCCTGGTACCAGTAGCCGAGACTCTGCGCGTCGCCGATCGAGGAGCCGCCCGCCAGCGCGATGTCACAGCCGCCGCTGAGCAGGCTCTGGCAGGCTAGATGCACCGCGACCAGCGAAGTCGAGCAGGCCGTCTGCACCGTGACGCTGGGTCCAGTCAAATTCAGCTTGTACGAGACGCGCGTCGTCAGGAAGTCGCGATCGTTGCTGATCATGCCCTGGAAGCCATCGGTTGTGGCGCGCAGCTCGTGATTGGTGTACAGGTTGAGCCAGTAGCGGTTGAGGCTGACGCCGCCAAAGATGCCGATCTGGCCGCTGTAGCTCTCGGGATCGTAGCTAGCGTGCTCCAGCGCCTGCCAGGACATTTCCAGGAATACGCGCTGCTGCGGATCGATCAGCGCGGCCTCGCGCGGGCTGTAGCCGAAGAATCCGGCGTCGAAGCGATCGGCCTGCTCCAGCGCGCCGCCGGCTTTCACATAGCTGGGATCGGTGAGCGCCGCCGGATCGACGCCAGCCGCCAGCAGATCGTCATCCGCAAAAAAGGTGATCGACTCGACGCCGGCGCTCAGGTTGCGCCAGAACGCGTCGATGTCGGGCGCGCCAGGGAAGCGCCCCGCCATGCCGATGATGGCGATCTCCAGGCCGGTGAGCTGATTGGATGAGCTAGTCATGCACTCTTTCCCGTATTCGTTTCAACGATCGTCCGGCGGCTCGCTGGGTGGCTGCGCGGCGCGGCGCTGCTGAAGCTGGCGATTCAGGCGATTCTTCCCGGCGGCCAGCTTTTCGGCGGCGCGATCCGGCTCGACGGCTGCGTCAGGCGCGGCGCTGCGGCTGAGATGCCGGGCCAGTAATTGGATCGTCGGATGCTCGAACAGCTCGATCAGCAGCAGTGGCTGCGAAATGCGCTCGCGCAGCCTGCTGTGCAGCTCGGCCATGCGAAACGAGTCGCCGCCGAGATCGAAAAAGTTGTCGTGGATGCTGACCTTGTCGAGGTGCAGCACATCCTGCCACAGGCTAGCGATCGTCCGCTCAAGCTCGCTGGTCGGCGCGACATACGCTGTGCGATCCGCGATTCGTTGCTCGGGCACAGGCAGCGCGCGGCGATCGAGCTTGCCGTTGGGCGTGCGCGGCAGCTCAGGCAGCAGCACAAACGCGCTCGGCACCATGAATGACGGCAGCCTGGTGCGGAGAAATGAACGGAGAAGCGTAGGCAGGCCCTCACCCCCTAGCCCCCTCTCCCGCTGCGGCAGGCGAGGGGGAATTTCTGTCTCCGTTTGTTCCTTTGTTTCTTTGTTCTTTTGTTCTTTGTTCTCCCGTTCTTCCCCTAGGTTCTGGGTTCTAGGTTCTAGGTTCTCCCTTTGTTTCCTTGTTTCTTTGTTCTTTTGTTCCCCGACGACGTACGCCACCAGCCGTTGATCGCCCGGCCGGTCCTCGCGCACGATCACCGCGGCGGCTGCGACCGCCGAATGCTCAAGCAGCGTCGCCTCGATCTCCTCCAGCTCAATGCGATGTCCGTGCAGCTTGATCTGTCGATCGCTGCGGCCAAGCAGCAGGATTGTGCCGTCGCGCCGGTAGCGGGCACGATCGCCGGTTTTGTAGAGCCGCGCGCCCGGTTGGCCGAATGGGCTGGGCACGAACTGCTCGGCGGTCAGCTCGGGCCGATTGCGATAGCCGCGCGCCAGTCCCAGCCCGCCGATGTACAGCTCGCCCGCCACGCCGAGCGGCACCGGCTGCATGGAGCGATCGAGGATGTAGATCTGCGTGTTGGCGATCGGCCGTCCGATCGAGATCGGCGCTGCGTCGGCGGCGAGATGCTGGATCGTCGACCAGATCGTGGTTTCGGTGGGGCCGTACATGTTCCACACGGCCGCGCTGCGAGCCAGCAGCTGATCGGCCAGCTCGCGGGGCAGACTCTCGCCGCCGCACAGAATCGTCAGCCGCTCGCTGCCTGACCAGCCGGAGCGCAGCAGCAGCTGCCAGGTTGCGGGCGTCGCCTGCACCACGCTGGCGGCGCTGGCGGCGATGTGCTCGGCCAGCTGCGCGCCATCGCCGACGACCTCACGCGGCGCGAGCACAAGCTGAGCGCCGACGATCAGCGGCAGCCACAGCTCCAGCCCGGCGATGTCGAACGAGAGCGTGGTCACGGCCAGCAGCGTGTCCTCGGCGGTGAGCCCTGGCTGCTGCGCCATCGAGAGCAGAAAGTTGGCCAGCGCGCGATGCGGGATTTGCACGCCCTTGGGCCTGCCCGTCGAGCCCGAGGTGTAGATCAGGTACGCCAGCTGGTCGGGATCGGGCGGCGGTAGGGGTGTGGTGGGCTCGGCTGCGATCCGCTGGCGCTCGCCGTCGATCCTGACGATCGGCACGTCCACTGTTGTAACCGCCTGTGCCAGCTGCGCCTCGGTCAGCAGCACGCTCACACCGGCGTCGTGCAGCATGTATTGGAGCCGCTCGGCGGGATAGTTCGGATCGAGAGGTAGGTAGGCCGCCCCCGCTTTGAGAACGCCCAGCGCCGCAACCACCAGATCCGGCGATCGCGACAGGCACAGCCCGACACGTGTCTCGGCGTGAGATTTGCCCATGCCAAGCCTGCGCAGATAATGCGCCAGCTGATTGGAGCGGGCTTCCAGCGCCGCGTAGCTCAAGCGCTCGGTTTCCGCCTGTCCGCTCCTGTCTACGCGCAGCGCGATCGACTCGGGCGTGCGTGCGGCTTGCGCGGCGATCACCTCGGGCAGCGTTTGGCTGGGCTGGGCGCTGAGCGTGGCGTTCCAGTCGTGCAGAATCAGCGTGCGCTCCTGGGCCGTCAGCAGCGGCAGATCGTACACGCGCCGGCCAGGATTTGCCGCGATCTGCGCCAGCAGCGCCAGCAGATGCTCGCTCATCTGCGCGATCGTCACGGCGTCGAAAAGATCGCTGTTGTACTCGAAGCCGCCCGCCAGGCCGTCCGTGGTTTCGTGCAAGCTCAGGGTCAGATCGACCTTGACCGTGGGATTCGCCAGCGGCAGCGAGCTGATCGCCAGATCGTCCAGCGCCACGTCGACCACCGGCAGATTATGCAGCGCAAACATCACCTGCACCAGCGGCGCCGCACTCAGGTCGCGTGTGACTGCCAGCGCCTCGACCAGCTGCTCGAAGGGCAGATCTCCATGCGCATACGCGCCCAGGCAGCGCTCGCGCACCTGCGCCAGCAGCGCGCGGAAGGGGGGATTGCCGGCAAGATCGGCGCGCAGCACCAGCGTGTTGATGAAGCAGCCGATCAGCGATTCAGCTGCGGCCTGCGTACGACCCGCGATCGGCGAGCCGACCAGAATATCGTCCTGGCCGCTGTAGCGCGCGAGCAGCGTCTGGAAGCCGGCCAGCAGCGTCATGAACAGCGTCGTGCCTTCGCGGCGGCTGACGGCCCGCAGCCCGGCTACCAGCGCCTCGGGCAGCAGCACCGGATGAGTCGCGCCGTGAAACGTTTGGATCGGCGGGCGCGGCCTGTCGGTGGGCAGATCCAGCAGCGGCGGCGCTCCTCCTAGCTGGCTGCGCCAGTAGTCCAGCTGTGCCGCCAGCACGTCGCCCTGCATCCAGGCGCGCTGCCAGAGCGCATAGTCGGCGTACTGGATCGGCAGCGGGGGCAGCACAGCCGCTGTGCCGCTGTGCTCGGCGCTGTACAGCGCGCTCAGCTCCGCGATCAGCAGGCCTAGCGACCAGCCGTCGGCGAGGATGTGGTGCAGCGCAAGCACCAGCAGATGCGTCGTGTCGTCGAGGCGGAGCAGGCTTGCGCGCCACAGTGGGCCACGCGCGAGATCAAACGGGCGGGCGATCTCGGCGGCTGCCCGGCGCTGCGCCTCCGACTCGCGCTCGGTCAGAGGCAGGTCGCGCAGATCGATCAGCGGTAGCTCAAGCTCAAGCTCCGGCGCGATCACCTGGTGTGGCTGTCCGTGCTGGAGGCCAAAGCTGGTGCGCAAAACCTCGTGGCGCCGCACGACGGCCTGAAAGCTGCGCGCCAGCGCCGCCGGATCGAGCGGGCCGTCCAGCCGCAGCACCGCCGGGATCGTGTAGAAGGAGCTGTCGGGCTGGAGCTGCGACATGAACCAGAGCCGCTGCTGCGCGAACGACAGTGGAATCAAGTCGGGTCGCGTGGCGGGCATGAGCGGCGGCGCCTGTCGCGTCTGATCGTTTGAGCGCGCCACAGCCAGGTAGCGGGCCAGCCCGGCGATCGTCGGGGACTCGAACATCTGGCGCAGCGGCAGCATAACCTGGAACAGCGCGCGCACGCGGGTCGCAACCTGCATCGCCAGCAGCGAGTGGCCGCCGAGATCGAAGAAGTTGTCGTGGATGCCCGGCGCGTCGATGTGGAGCACATCCGACCAGATGATCTGAAGCAGCTCCTCGTCGGGCGTGCGTGGCGCGGCGCTCGCATCCGACCCACCCGAGGCGGTCCACTCGGGCAGCAGCAGCGCGCGGCGATCGAGCTTGCCGCTGGGCGTGAGCGGCAGCGCGTCGAGCGGCACAAACGCGGCGGGGATCATGTACTCGGGCAGGTGTGATTGGAGGAAGGCGCGCAGGCCCTCACCACGCCCAGAGGGCACCCGCCGTCGGCCTTCCCCCTTCCCCGCCGTCGTGGGCTCCCATTCCCACTCCTGTGCGGCAGGCGAGGGGGAATCAGCGGTACTCCTTTGTTCTTTGCTCTTTGTTCTTTGTTCTTCCGTTAGGTTCTTGGTTCTAGGTTCTAGGTTCTCCCCTACAACGTACGCTACCAGCCGCGTCATGCCCTGCGCGCTGGCCTGCGCTACCACTGCCGCATCCTGGACTCCGGGAGCCCGGCGCAGCAGCGCTTCGATTTCGCCGGGCTCGATGCGGAAGCCGCGCACTTTGACCTGCTGATCGCTGCGACCCACAAACGCGATCGCGCCGTCGAGGAGGAAGCGTCCGATGTCGCCGGTGCGGTAGAGCCGTGAGCCGGCGCTGGTGTTGAAGGGATCGGGGAGGAAGCGCTCGGCGGTGAGATCCGGCCGGTTGAGGTAGCCACGCGCCAGGCATTCCCCGCCGATGTACAGCTCGCCGTGTACGCCCACCGGCACGGGCTGGAGCGATCGATCCAGCAGATACAGCCGCGCATTCTGGATTGGATAGCCGATCGGCGGCAGCGCGGGCCACGCGGCGGGCGCTCCGCTGAGCGAAAAGGCGCTGACCACATGGCTTTCGCTGGGGCCGTACTGATTGGTCAGCACACAGCCGTCGAGCGCGCCGACGAAGCGCTGGATCGCCTCCGTCAGCTGTAATTGCTCGCCGGCGGAGACGATCTCGCGCAACCGCTGCGGGAAGAGCTGCGTCGCCTGCGCTGCCTCGGCCAGCGCCTGCACGGCCACGAACGGCAAGAAAACCCGCTCGACGGCCATGGCATCAATATGTTGCAGCAGCGCCACGCTATCCCGCCGCTGCTCCTCGTCGATCAGAATCAGCGTCCCGCCGCCGCAGAGCGTGGTCAGCAGCTCCTGAAACGAAACATCGAAGCTGAGCGGTGCGAACTGAAGCGTGCGCGTGCTGCCCGGAAGCGCGAAGTGCTTGAGCTGCCAGCTGATCAGATTCAGCAGCGGTCGCTGGGTCATGCCGACGCCCTTGGGCTGTCCGGTCGAGCCCGAAGTGTAGATCACATACGCCAGCTGATCGAGATCCACCGCGACCGGCGGCAGATCGCCCGGCTCGGCGGCGATGCGCTCCCAATCGCGATCGAGGCAAAGCACCGGCGCCGGTTGGACATCTTCCAGGGGCAGCTGTGCGCGCAGCCGCTCGTGGGTGAGCAGCAGGGACGCGCCGGTGTCGGCCAGCATAAACTGCAAACGTTCGGCGGGATAGTTCGGATCGAGGGGCAGGTAGGCCGCACCCGCTTTCAGCACGCCGATCACGCCGATCACGAGCTCTGGCGAGCGCGGGAGACAGATCGCCACGCAGCTCTCGGGACCAACACCACGGCGCAACAAATGCCGCGCCAGCTGATTCGCACGCCGATCCAGCTCGGCATACGTCAGCGACTCTGCTCCGGCGAGCACGGCGATCGCGTCGGGCGTGCGCGCGACCTGATCGGCGAACAGCTCGTGCAGGGCGAGCTGCGGGTAGTCCGTGGCGGTCGCGTTCCAGTCGCTCAGGATCTGCTGCTGCTCGGCGGGCGTGAGCAGCGGCAGCCGGTCGATACGCGTGTCGGGAGCGGCGCTACAGTGCTCAAGCAGCAGCAGCAGATGGCCGATCAGCCGCTCGGCGGTGGTGGCCGCGAAGAGATCGGTGTTGTACTCCAGCGCTCCCATCAGGCCGGCCGGCGTGTCGGTGAAGGAAAGCGTCAGATCGAAAAGCGTGGTCTCGCTCTCGATCGTCAGCGCCTCCAGCGCAATCTCTGACTGCGGACCGTCCGACGCCGGGTTGTCCTGGAGGATAAACATGATCTGAAAGAGCGGATTATGGCTCAGGTCGCGCGCCGGGTGCAGCTCCTCGACCAGCTTCTCGAATGGCAGATCTCCATGCGCATACGCGCCCAGGCAGGTCTGGCGCACGCGGCCCAGCAGCTGGCGAAAGGAGGGATTGCCGCTCAGATCGGCGCGGAGAATCAGCGTGTTGATGAAGCAGCCGATCAGGTTGATCGACTCGGCGCGCTGACGGCCCGCGATCGGCGAGCCTACGACGATCTCGTCCTGGCTGCTGTAGCGCGCCAGCAGCACATCGAAGGCGGCCAGCAGCGTCATAAACAGCGTCGCGCTCTCGGCCTGTGCCAGGGCCGCAAGTCTGGCGCTGATCGCCTGGGGAACCGCGAAGGTGCGGCGGGCTCCGCGAAAGGTCTGCACCACCGGCCGCGGATGATCAGTCGGCAGATCCACGGTCGGCAGATCGGCCAGCTGAGCGCGCCAGTAGGCCAGCTGATCTTCCAGGATCTTGGCCTGCATATGCTGGCGCTGCCAGATCGCGAAATCGGCGTACTGGATCGGCAGCTCGGGCGGCGCGGGCGTTGCTTGTGTCGTGAAGGCGTGATAGAAGAGCGTCAGCTCGCGGATGAAGAGCTTCATCGCCCAGCCGTCGGTGATGATGTGATGCAGCGTCAGGATCAGCACATGATCTTGATCATGTAGCCGCAGCAGCCTGGCGCGCAGCGGCGGCGTCTGGCTGAGATCGAACGGGCGGAGAATCTCGTCGCGCACAGCCTGCATCAGCGTAGCCGGATCGAGCAGATCGACCACGGCCAGGACGACGGTTGACTCGGGCAGGATCGCCTGCACGGCCTGGCCCGCGACCAGCGGAAAGATCGTGCGCAAGATCTCGTGGCGCTGCACAATCGCGTCGACGGCTCGCTGGAGCGCGTCCACGTCGAGCGGCCCTGTCAGCCGCACGACCGCGTACACGTTGTAGAACGGGCTGTCGGGCTCAAGCTGGTTCAAGAACCACAGCCGCTGCTGAGCAAATGACAGCTCGGCGTGGCTGCGATCGCCGGTGCGCAGCGGGATCGGCAGCGTGGAAGGATCGACGCCGCGCTCTTTGAGCAGCCGGGCCAGCAGCGCGCGCTTTTGCTCCGAAAGATCGCTGATGCGATTGAACACATCGCTCATGGTAACGTTGTTCCTTCCGATTGTCCCAGCAGCGCGGCAACCTCGTCATCCGACAAATGTTCCACCATCTGTAGCATCTCTTCGATCGTTCGGGCCTGCTGGCTCTGCTCCGCGCTGCCGCCGATGCGCTCCGCAAGCTGGCCGATCGTTGGCGCTTCGAACAGAGTGTGCAGCGAAACCTCGGCCTGACACTGCGCGCGCAGCTGGGCGACCAGCTGGATCGCCAGCAGCGAGTGGCCGCCGAGCTCGAAAAAGTTGTCGTGGACGCCGATCTGAGCGACGCCGAGCAATTGCTCCCAGATCCGCGCGATCTGTGCTTCCAGCTCACTGCGCGGCGCGACGTACTCGGTCGGCAGGTCGCGGCGCGAGTGCGGCGCCGGCAGCGTGTCCAGCTGCGGAGCCTGTATCTGCTCCAGCGCGGCCATGACAGCAGTGCGGTTGAAGTGCAGCGCCTGCTCCTGGAGCGCGCACGGCTCGATCCGCGAGACCACGATCTGCGGCAGCCGGCCGTCGTCGAGGATGCGCTCGAAGATCTGAGAGCCCTGCTGCGGCTCCATGCCGGCGCGACTGGCGTGATTTTCGGCTGCCAGACCGGAGGCCAATCTGGGCCTGGCCGCCATGCCCACGCCGCGCCACAGATCCCAGTTGATCGAAACGGTATACTGCCCGGCGGCGCTCTGCCTGGCCTGCGCAAACGAGTCGAGATAGATGTTGGCGGCACAGTAGTCGACCAGGCCAAAGCCACCGGCGATTGCGTTGAGCGACGAGCAGAGCGCCAGAAAATCCAGCGACCGCGCGGCGAAGACGGCGTCGAGGACCAGCGCGCCCTGGACTTTGGGCGCCAGCGACTGCGCGATCTCGTCGGGCTTGCGATACTGGATCATGCCGCCGCCGGCCACACCGGCCGCGTGGATCACGCCGTGGATCGGGCCGAAGCGCTGCTCGGCTGTGGCAACCGCCGCCCGCATCTGTTCGAGATCGGCAACATCCGCGCTGAGCGCCAGCACCTCCGCGCCCAGGCTCTCGATGCGTTGCAGCGCCGTGATCTTGCGGCTGGTCGGATCGTCGCGCGGGTGATCTGCCAGCCAATCGGCCCAGCTTTCGCGCTCGGGCAGCGCCGAACGAGCGGTGAGCACCAGCTTCGCCTGCACACGCTGCGCCAGATGCTCGGCCAGCACAAGCCCAACGCCGCCCAGGCCGCCGGTGATCAGATACACGCCGCGATCGCGCAGCCGTGTCTCGCCGGCGGACTCTGCGAGGATCGGCTCGAATGTTGGCTGCCAGCGGTGGCCGCCGCGATAAGCGATCTCGCCGCTGGTCGTTTCCCCGGCGAGCTCGGCGATGATCTGCTCGCTCACGGACTCGGCGTCGATCAGCACGTCAAGGCTGCGGCAGGTGATCTGCGGGTATTCCTGGGGAATGCTCTTGCAGGCGGCCAGGATCATGGTCTTTTCGGGTGCGATCTGCTCGTCGCCGGTGACGCGGTAGAGCTGGTTGGAGACGACGCCCAGCCGGATCGATTCGGCTGGCGCGTGGTTGCCCAGCGCCTGCGCCAGAAAGATCAGGCTGTACAGGCCGCGCGCCTGCGCAGCTTTCACCCGCTCGATCGCCGGAAGCTCGGCACGTCCGGTCGTTACGTTCCATAGATGCACGATCGTGTGCGGCAGCCGGCCCGCCGCCTGAAGCGACTGAAGCAGCTGCTCGTAGCCTTCCAGCCGCTCAGGACAAAGCGTGTAGCTGTCGGCTGAGTCCTGGCCAAACGCCGCGCCGATCCGCACCGTCGTCACGCTCTGACCGGCGGCGGCTAAGCGCTCCACCAGCCGATCGCCAATGCCGCAATCGTCGCTAAAGATCAGCCAGCGGCGCTGCTGCGCCAGCTCATCGGGGCGCACGCGGCGCGGCGGCAGCGCCCGCTTCCACGACGGCGCGTACAGCCAGTCGCGTGGATCGGCGTGAACGACCGGCAGCAGATCGCGGCCGGCTGCGGGCTGCGCGTCGATCCAGTAGCGCTGGCGATCGAAGGGATAGGTCGGCAGTGCGAGCCGCAGACGATGAGCTGGGGCGTGCCACGCCTGCCAGTCGATTGCCACGCCCGCCAGCCAGAGACGGCCGAGCGTGGTCAGCAAAAACGCCGCATCGCTCTGCTGATCGTGCTGGCTCGGCAGCGACGTGAGCGTACTCACGTCGCGCTCGGCGCTGGCCTGAAGCCGCGCGGCGCTGCTCAGCGCCCGGCCGGGACCAACCTCAAGCAGGATCGGCTGAGAGTCTTTGAGCAGCGCGGCGATGCCGTCGGCGAAGCGCACCGTCTGGCGCAGATGACGCACCCAGTAGCGCGGATCGGTCGCCTCGGCTGCTGTGAGCCAGCTGCCGCTCATGCCCGAGATGCAGGGAATCTGCGGCGGATTGAGCCGCAGCGACTCGACGCAGCGGGCAAACTCGGCAAGGATCGGCTCGACCAGCGGCGAGTGCGCGGCGACGTCGATCGGCACACGGCGGCAATCGATGCCTGCTGCGCGCAGGTTCTGCTCGAACTCGATCACAGCCTGCGCCGCGCCCGAGACCACGCACAGCGCCGGCGCGTTGATCGCCGCGATCGCGAGACCAGGCCGGAGCATCGCCCGCAGCTCGGCCTCGGGCAGCGCGATGCTCAGCATCATGCCGGCCGGCAGCTGCATCATCAGCTTGCCGCGCGCCGTCACCAGCGCCAGCGCGTCTTCCAGCGTAAATACACCCGCCAGACAGGCGGCGACATATTCGCCCAGGCTGTGGCCGATCATGGCGCTCGGCTTGACGCTCCAGCTGATCCAAAGCTGTGCCAGACCGTACTCGATCGCGAAGAGCGCGGGCAAGGCCAGATCGGTCTGACGCAGCTGCTGCACGGCGCTGGCAACCTGATCGTCGCCGGGGAAGATCAGGCCGCGCAGATCAAGCTGCAAGCTCGGTATGAGCAGCTCGGCGCAGCGGTCGATCCACTCGCGAAAGATCGGCTGGCTCGCGTACAGCTCCTGGGCCATGCGCACATGCTGGCCACCGCCGCCGGGAAACATAAACGCCACGGATCGCGCCTCGGCCTCGTGATGCCGCGTAAAAACCTGCTGCGGATCGCGCGACGAGAGCGCCTGGGCCGCGCCGCTGTGATCGCGGCAGACCAGCACGCGGCGATGGTTGAAGGCGCTGCGACCAACCTGGAGCGTGTAGGCGATGTCGGCCAGCTCGGTCTCGGGGTGTTCGCGCAGATACATGGCCAGATTCGCGGTCGCCTGGTCGAGCGCGCCGCTGGTTTTGGCCGAAAGCAGCAACAGCTGCCAGCTGTTCGTGGGCGTGGACTCCGCGATCGCCGGCGCTTCTTCGAGCACCATATGCGCGTTGGTGCCGCCGATGCCGAACGAGCTCACGCCCGCGCGCCGTGGCTGTCCGGCCGGCTGCCACGCTGCCAGCTTATTGTTGACATAGAACGGGCTGCCGGCAAAATCGATCGCCGGATTGGGCGCCTCGTAGTGCAGGCTGGGCGGGATCTGCCCGTGCTTGAGCGCGAGCACCGCTTTGATCAGCCCGGCCACGCCGGCGGCGGCGTCTAGGTGGCCGATGTTGGTTTTGACCGAGCCCAGCGCGCAGAAGCCGGTTTTGTCGGTGCCGGCGCGATACGCCTCGGTCAGGGCGGCCACTTCGATCGGATCGCCCAACGCGGTAGCTGTGCCGTGCGTCTCGACATAGCTGATCGTCTCGGGCTCTACTCCTGCCGTCGCCAGCGCCTCGGCGATGACGCGCGCCTGGCCTTCGACGCTGGGTGCGGTGTAGCCGACTTTTTGCGCGCCGTCGTTGTTGAGCGCCGAGCCCTTGATCACGGCGTAGATCTGATCGCCGTCACGGAGCGCGCTCGACAGGCGCTTGAGCACGACCACGCCCATGCCGCTGCCGCCGACTGTGCCTTGCGCTTTGGCGTCGAAGGCGCGGCAGTGGCCGTCGGGCGAGTGAATGCCGCCTTCCTGGTAGAGATAGCCGCTCTTGGTCGGTACCGCGATCGAGACGCCGCCCGCCAGCGCCATGTCGCACTCGTGGTGCAGCAGCGCCTGGCAGGCCGTATGAACCGCGACCAGCGAGGTCGAGCAGGCGGTCTGGATGTTGAGGCTCGGGCCGTGCAGATTCAGCTTGTACGAGATCCGCGTCGTCAAGAAGTCGCGGTCGTTTGACATAACTGTGTGAAAGCTGCCGAGCGCCTCGACGAGATCCAGGTTGCTGGCCAGGTTGAGCCAGTAGCGGTTCAAGCTGACGCCAGCGTAGACTCCGGTCGGCACCGCGATGTTGTCGGGAGCGTAGCCCGCGTGTTCGAGCGCGGTCCAGGCGCACTCCAGGAACAGGCGCTGCTGCGGGTCCATGATCTCGGCCTCGCGCGGGCTGTAGCCAAAGAAGGCCGCGTCGAAGCGATCGATGTCGTCCAGCGCGCCGCCGGCTCTGACATAGCCTGGCTGCGCTAGCAGCGCCGGGCTGATGCCGGCCTCCAGCAGCTCTTGCTCCGAGAAAAGCGCGATCGACTCGACGCCGTCGCACAGGTTGCGCCAGAAGGTGTCGACGTCGGGCGCGCCCGGAAAGCGTCCGCTCAAGCCCACCACGGCGATCTCGCGATCGAAGGATGGGGCCGCGCCGGTCTCCTGGTGCTCGGGCCGCGCTGCTAGCAGCCCACGCCGGCGGGCGGCGCGCTCCTGACTCAGAGCCAGGCTGGTGCTCGTGTCTTTGTCCTCGCCGCCGAGAAAGCCGGCCAGCGCGCGGATCGTCGGGTAGCGGAAAAGATCGACCATGGCGATCTCGCGGCCCAGCGCGGCGCTCAACCGGTGCCGGGCCTGCACCATCAGCAGCGAGTGGCCGCCGAGATCGAAGAAGTTGTCTTCGCGGCCGACCGTTTCGATCTCCAGCAGCGCGCGCCAGATCTCCGCGATCGTGCGCTCAAGCTCGGTCTGCGGCGCCTCATGCGGCCCAACAGCGATATGCGTCGGGTCGGGTGCCGGCAGCGCGCGGCGATCGAGCTTGCCGCTGGGCATGAGCGGCAGCGCGTCAAGTGACACAAACGCGGCGGGAATCATATACTCCGGCAGGCGCTCACGAAGAAACGATCGGAGAGAAGGGGGCAGGCCCTCATCCCCCCATCCCCCTTTCCCCACTCCTCGGCGGGCCTCCGCCTCGTCGGCGATAGGAGAAGGGGGAGTTTCCGGCGCCGTTTGTTCTTTACTCTCTGTTCTTTGTTCTTTTGTTCTTTGTTCTTCCCCTAGGTTCTGGGTTCTAGGTTCTAGGTTCTCGACCACGTACGCCGCCAGCCGTTTGCCGCCGGTCGTGTGCTCATGGACGACGACTGCGGCTTCGGCGATCGCGGGATGCTGCCGCAGCATAGCCTCGATCTCGCCCAGCTCGATGCGGAAGCCCCGAATCTTGACCTGGGTGTCGGCGCGGCCCAGAAACGCGATGTTGCCGTCGGGCCGGAAGCGCGCCAGGTCGCCGGTGCGGTACAGCCGCGCGCCAGGATTTGTAGCGAAGGGATTAGGCACGAACGTTTCGGCGGTGAGATCGGGCCGATGGAGGTAGCCGAGCGCCAGGCCAGCGCCGCCGATGTACAGCTCGCCGATCGCGCCGATGGGCACCGGCCGCAGCTGCCGATCCAGCACATACGCCTGGGCATTGGGCACCGGTCGGCCGATCGGCGCGGGCTGCGGATCGGCATCCTGGGGCGACAGCCAGAACGTCGCGTCGATCGTGGTCTCGGTGGGGCCGTAGCAGTTACAGAGCAGCGCCGAGGATTGCTGGTGGAAGCGGCGCTGAATATCGATCGTCAAGGGCTCGCCGCCGCTGACGACGTAGCGCAGATTGGTCTCGGCAAAGCTCGGCTCGTCCAGCAGCACGGTGTGCAGCGTCGGGCTGGCGCCATAGATCGTCACGTGATGCTCACGCATCAGCCGCACCAGAGCGGTGCTATCGGCCTCCTCGCCAGCGCTGACCAGGATCAGCCGCGCTCCGGCCATCAGCGGCCAGAAGATGTTCCAGACCGAGGGGTCGAAGCTGATCGCGTAGTTGAGCAGGACGCTATCGGCCTGGCTGAGCGGCCAGCTGCGCTGTCGCCAGCAGAGATTGTTGACGGCTCCACGATGGGCCAGCAGCGTGCCCTTCGGCGTGCCCGTCGAGCCCGAGGTATAGATGATATAGGCCAGATAGTCGCCGGTCAGCGCGATATGCGGATTTGTGGCAGGCTGCCGGTCGATCGCGGGCCAGTCGCGATCCAGGCAGATGGTCGTCAGCGTGGCCGGAAGCTTGTCCTGGAGATGCGCCTGCGTCAGCGCGATCCCGATCTGGCTATCCGCCGCCAGCAGGGCCAGACGCTCGGCGGGATAGCGCGGATCGAGCGGCACATAGGCGGCTCCGGCTTTCAAAATCCCCAGCACGCCCGCGATCTGCTCAATCGAAGGATCGGCGCAGATACCGACGCGGCCTCCGGCCTGGCTTCCAACACCACGCGCGCGCAGCTCGTGAGCGATCTGATTGGCGCGGCGATTCAGCTCGGCGTAGGTGTAGCGCTGCTGCCTGTGGATCACCGCGATCGCCTCGGGTGTGCGCGCGACCTGCTCCTCGATCAGCTGGTGCAGACAGCGATCGTCGGCAAACGGCGCGGCGGTCTCGTTCCAGGCTGCCAGCTGCTGTTGCTCGGCGGCGCTGCTCAGCTGTAGGCCGGCGATCGGCTGATGCGGATCGGCGACCACGCTGGCGAGCAGGATCTGCAAATGCTCGGCCATGCGCGCGATCGTGGCGGCGTCGAAGAGCGCGGTCCGGTACTCAAAGACGCCGCCGAGACCGGCCTCGGTCTCATGCATGGTCAGCGACAGATCGAACTTGGCGCTGTGGCCCGTGACCGGCAGCGCCGTGATCGACAGATCCGGCAGATCCAGTGCTGGTAGCGGCGTGTTTTGCAGCACAAAAACGACCTGAAAGATCGGCGTGGTGCGCAGATCGCGCTCGGGCTGAAGCGCCTCGACCAGCTTTTCGAAGGGCAGATCTTGATGTGTCTGCGCGGCCAGCGTTGTTTCGCGCACGCGGCTGAGCAAGCTGTGAAAGCTCGGGTTGTCCGCCAGGTCGCTGCGTAGCGCCAGCATATTGACGAAAAAGCCGATCAGTCCTTCCAGATCCGGGCGTGTGCGGCCGGCGACCGGCGAGCCGACCACGATATCTGTCTGGCCGCTGTAGTGCGCGAGCAGCACCTGAAAGGCGGCCAGCAAAGTCATAAACAGGGTGGTGCCCGTGCGCTGGCTCAGCGTGGTGAGCGCGGCGGCCAGCGGCTGCGGGATCGACCAGCTGTAGGTCGCGCCGTCGGGAGCGAGGACATTGGGGCGCGGCCGGTCGGTGGGCAGATCGAGCAGCGACGGCGCTCCGCTTAGTTGCTCGCGCCAGTAGCTGAGCTGGCGCTCCATCAGCTTGCCCGAGAGTCGTTTGCGCTGCCAGGCGGCGTAGTCGGCGTACTGGATCGGTAAGCCTGGTAGTTGGATCGGCTGCTCGGCACGTCGCGCCTGATAGCACGCGACCAGCTCACGGATCAGCACGCCCAGCGACCAGCCATCCGAGATGATATGGTGCATCGCCAGCAGCAGCAGATGCTCGCCGTCGTCCAGATGCAGCAGCGTGGCGCGGAGCAGCGGCCCCGCTACCAGATCGAAGGGACGCAGCAGCTCAGCCTGAACGAGATCGCTGGCGGCGGTCTCGCGATCAGGCTGATCACGCAGATCGAGCAGCGCGATCGGCAGCTCCAGCGTCCGGGCCACCACCTGCACCGGCCGCCCTTCAAGCGCCCTGAAGGTTGTGCGCAGGCTCTCGTGGCGCTGGATAACATCGTTCAGTGCGGCGTTGAGCGCGTCGACATCGAGCGATCCCTGGAGTCGTACCAGCAGCGGGATGGTGTAGCGCGCGCTGCCGGGATCGAGCTGATCCAGAAACCACAGCCGCTCTTGCGCGAACGACAGCGGAAACACATTAGCTCCGCCCTGCTGCTTCAGGTGTAGCTCCAGCAGTGCGCGTTTCTCAGCATCGAGCCCGGTAATCCGTTGCGAAAGATCGCTCATGGTGCTTCCTTATCTGACAGGATCGACTGATGATGCTTCGGAGGCCGGATCGTCCGGCCGCAGCTGTTGCTGGAGCAGCGCGCGAATGGCCTCCGGCGGGAGATCTTCCAGCTCGGCTACCAGCTGGTCGAGCGAGCGACCGCTGCGATCCAGTCGCGGAATATCTTCGTCGTCGTCAAGCTCGTCCGCATGATTCGGATCTTGCACGCTCTGATCGAGCAGCGCGGCCAGCTCCGCGATCGTCGGCGCCTGGAAGACGGCACGCAGCGTGAGATCGGTGCGAAACGCCCGGCGCATCCGCGAGACGATCTGCACGGCCAGCAGCGAGTGTCCGCCGATCTCGAAAAAGTTATCCTGCACCCCGACCCGCTCCCGTCCTAGCACTTCGGCCCAGATCCCGGCGATCCGCTCCTCGGTCGGCGTGCGCGGCGGTACAAACGCGGCCGTCGCCTCCGCCTGGGCCGGCAGCGGCAGCGCGCGGCGATCGAGCTTGCCGTTGGGTGTCAGCGGCAGCGCGTCGAGCAGCACAAACGCGGCGGGGATCATGTGCTCGGGCAATCGTTGCGCAAGAAACTCGCGCAACGCAGAACCGAGAACCAAGAACCTAGAACTGTCCGCATCATCCCCTAGATTCTTAGTTCTAGGTTCTAGGTTCTCTCCCACGACGTACGCCACCAGCCGATCGTCGCGCAGGACCACGGCTGCCTCGCGCACGTCGGGATGCTGGCTCAGCACCGCTTCGATCTCGCCGGGCTCGACGCGAAAGCCGCGCAGCTTGATCTGCTGATCGCGACGGCCGAGAAACTCGATCAGTCCGTCCGCACGGAAGCGCGCCAGGTCGCCGGTGCGGTAGAGGCGGGCACCAGCAGCGCCGAACGGATGCGGTACGAACGTTTCGGCGGTGAGATCCGGGCGATTGTTGTAGCCGCGCGCCAGCTGCACGCCGCCGATGTACAGCTCGCCGATCGCGCCGATCGGCACTGGTTGCAGCTGCGCATCAAGAATATACAGCTGCGTATTGGCGATCGGCCGGCCGATGGGCACGAGCGCAGGGAGCGCGGCTGTGGTCGGTACCTCATACACACAGCAGCCGACCACGGTTTCGGTCGGGCCGTACTCGTTGATGATGCGCGTTCGTGGCGCGTGCTCACGCCAGCCTGCGATCGTTTCGGCCCGCAGCGCTTCGCCGCCGATGATCATCGTTCGCATACAGCCTGCCAGCGACGCCTCGGGCAGCACATGGTTGAGCAGATCGACATGCGCGGGCGTGAGCTTGACCAGGCTCAGATCCGCGCCGGAGTGCAGCGCCGCGCTCAGCCGATCCAGCCCTTGATCTTCCGGCAGCAGGATCACGCGCTGGCCTACGATCAGCGGCGCGAACAAGCTGGTCACCGTCAGATCGAAGCCGAGCGACGAGTGGACCGGCACGCCCGCGCCCTCGGCGATGCGGTACGCCTGCGCGCACCAGGTCAGGTAGTTCACCAGCCCACGATGCGGGATCATCGCGCCTTTGGGCTGTCCGGTCGAGCCCGAGGTGTAGATGATGTAGGCGATGTTGTCGGGTACCACGCCGCTGTCAACGTTCTCGTCGTGCTCCTGGAAGGAGTCATCCAGATCCAGCTCCACGATCTGCGCGTCGCTGTCGGGCAGCCGCTCGCGTAGCCGCTGCTGCGTCAGCACAACCGGCGTCTGCGCGTCGGCGAGCATAAACTGGATGCGCTCCTGGGGATAGCCGGGATCGATCGGCACGTAGGCGGCGCCCGCTTTCAGCACTGCCAGCAGCGCGATCGGCAGCTCTAGCGAGCGCTCCATGTAGATCGCCACCCGCGACTCCAGCGTCACGCCCAGCGAGCGCAGATAGCGCGCCAGCCGGTTCGCTCGCGCGTTGAGCTCCGCGTATGTTAGCTGCGCAGCCTCGCATGTTACAGCGATCGCGTCGGGCGTGCGCCGCGCCTGCTCCTCGATCAGCTTATGCAGGCAGCGATCGGGGCCGTAATCAGCCTGCGTGGCGTTCCACTCCCCGAGCAGCAGCCGGCGCTCGTCGGCGGTCAGCAGCGGCAGATCCGAGAGCCGCCGATCTTGCTGCGCCACGATGCCGGCCAGCAATGTTTGGAAATGGTCGATCAGGCGCGTGACGGTCGACGCCGCGAAAAGATCGGTGGTGTAGGTCAGCTGTCCGTGTAGCCGGCCGTCATGCTCCCAGAGGTGGATCGTGAGATCGAACTCGGCCGACATGCGCTCCGACAGCGCGACCGGGCTGATCGACAGCGCGTCCAGCTCGATCGGCTCGCGCGGCGTGTTGTGTACGATCAACATTACCTGCGACAGCGGATTGCGGCTGAGATCGCGCTCGACTGCCAGCTGATCGACCAGCAGCTCGAAGGGCAGATCTTGATGCGCGTACGCGCTCTGGCAGATCTCGCGCACCTGGTGCAGCAGCGCGCGGAAGGGGGGATTGCCCCGGAGATCGGCGCGCAGCACCAGAATATTGATGAAGCAGCCGATCAGATCGTCGAACTCCGAGCGGCCACGATTGGCGACGGCTGTGCTGACCGCGATGTCGCTCTGGCCCGAGTAGCGGTGCAGCAGCGTTTGGAATCCGGCCAGCAGCAGCATGAAAAGCGTGCAGCCCTCGCGCTGGCTCAAGATTTTCAGATCGGCGGACAGGCGCGGCGACAGGCTAAACAGCTGGTTTGCGCCGCTGTACGTCGCGACCGCCGGACGCGGATAATCGGTGGGCAGCTCAATCGGCTGAATGTCTGCGAGCTGTGTACGCCAGTAGCTCAGCTGTCGATCGAGCACATCGCCCTGGAGCCACTGGCGCTGCCAGCGAGCAAAATCGGCGTACTGAAACGGCAGCGCGGGCAGATCCGGCCGCTCGTGATCCGCAAAAGCCTGGTAGAGCGTGGTCAGCTCGCGCAGCAGAATGCCGATCGACCAGGCATCCGAGATAATGTGGTGCATCGTCAGCAGCAGCAGATGCTCGGAGTCTTCTGTGCGCAGCAGCGTGGCGCGCAGGAGCGGTCCCTGCGCCAGATCAAAAGGCTGCTGAACTTCGGCTGTTGCCAGCTGCTGCGCCTGCGCCTCGCGCTGATCCGGTCGCACCGCCTGAAGATCGATCAGCTTCAACGTGATGCCGGCGTGCTGCGCGGCGGGCGCGATCACCTGGCGCGGCTGATCGTCGATCAGCCTGAACGTCGTGCGCAGGATCGCGTGGCGCTGGATCAGCGCGCTCAAGCTTTGCTGAAGCGCATCCAGATGGAGAGTGCCGCTCAGCCGCACGGCCACC
>DASWTW010000327.1:0-11183 GCA_036401895.1 Herpetosiphonaceae bacterium
AATACACCCACGGCGACGGCAACGAACACGCCGACCAACACACCAACGGATACGGCGACCCCGACACCAACGAATACACCGACGAACACGCCAACCAACACACCGACTGATACGGCGACCCCGACGAACACGCCGACCAACACGCCAACTGGTACCGCGACCAACACACCGACAGATGAGCCCACGACTACACCGACAACCGGGCCTGACAAGTCGATCCGTGTGTACCTGCCGCTGGTGACAAACGGCGATAGTGCGATACCCTTGACCGCAACTCGTTAGCTGAGACAAAGGCGCGTGTAAGATAGATAGTTAGCTATCAGCCACGCGATCCAGGGCTGAGCCAGGCTAACAACATCGTCCACGTGACGCAGACAGTGTAGCTTTACCTGTCGAGCATGCGTCATGTGGACGATTATTTTGCGCCCGAAATGTTCCTATTTGCCGGCTGCTCTACATCCCTTTGAGCCCGCCAAACGCCGCAAAGCAGCTGTGTTTATGCAGGATCTCAACGCTAGCGAATCCCACTTGACGGAGCAGATCCAGCTGAAAGAGCAGCGGTCGCGGCGTGTCTTCTTGCTCGATGTAGGCGAAGACCTGCTCCTGATAGCTGGCATCTTTCAGCGCGGTTAGATATTCCCCGTATTGCTCCCACATGAGCGCTTGAATAGCGGATGAGCTGTGCTCGATCAGATCCGCGATCCACAGTGAGCCGCCGGGCCTGAGTGCGCGGTACAGCTTAGAAAAGACCGCCGTCCATTCGTCGTCGTCGCGGAGATGATGCAGCACGGCGGCTGCGACGATCACATCGAACTGCTCCGCGTCCAGCGGGATGTCTCGTATATCGCCCTGGATGGTGTGGAGCGTGCCGGTGGTCATGGGCCGCACGCGCTCACTCGCTCGCTGGAGCATGGGCTGGCTTAAGTCGATCAACGTACAGTCACGGTTGGGGAGCTGCTGAAGCAGCTTGAGGGTGTAGTTGCCAGCGCCACAGCCCACGTCAAGAATATGTGTGGCGCCGGGCGTGGCTGCGGCGGCCGCGCGAACGATCAATTCCAGCACCAGCGGCGCGTCGATAGTCGCGGATTGGCCGGTTTCGAGATTGGAAAAGCGCTCAACATCGTTGTCGAAACGCTGGCGAATCTGCTCGACGGTTGATTTCATCAGCTTGCTCCTGTTGCAGGCATGAATCCTACACTTCGGATGCCTGGTTCCGCAATGTAATGACGTAGGCGTCGTCGATCCTCGGCGATTGCCTGGTTGTAAGCTATGGTATGATCTGCGCTGGCATTTTTCCTGCTTGGCTACCTGTAATCCACTAGTGAATCATGAACCTGGCTCAGTTTTTGCCATGCGTGCGCTGGAACGGGCCAGGCCAACGTACCGACATTCTGCGTGTCATAGAATGCGTGCACATGAAAGACATGGATTTGCCGGAAACTGGATTCAATGATAGCGCTCAGGTGCTGGATCGGCTCCAAACCCTGGAACATTTACTGGCGATTCAGGCAACAACCCTGGAGGCTGCCCTTACGGAAGCATCCAATGTGCTGGTCGTGACGTTTCAGGCCGAAAAGATCGATGTGTTTTTGTACGACGAGGCCAATACATCGCTGATCGCGGTGGGAACCAGCGAGACGCCGATGGGCCAGCTTCAGCGCCAGCTTGGCCTGCACCGGGCTCCGATCGCGAATGGTGGGCGATCGGTCCAGGTGTTTCAGACGGGACAGCCGTATTACGATGGGCATGTCGACGAGGACGCCGAGGAGATCCGTGGGATTCGCGAGGCGCTCGGCATTCGCTCGCAGATGATCGTCCCGCTGGAGGTGGCCGGAAACCGTCGCGGAGTGCTGAATGTTGCCTCGGCCAAGAACGATCACTTCTCGGCTGCCAGCCTCCAGTTTCTACAAACCGTCGCCTACTGGGTCGGCATGATCATGGAGCGCGCCGAGCTAGTCGAGTGGCTGACGCGCGAGACAACCGAGCAGACGCGGCGGCTGGTCGCCGAGGAGCTGGTGACGATTCTGGCGCATGATCTCGGCAATTACCTGACGCCGCTGGTTGGCCGCTCGTATATTCTTCGTGCCCGCGCCGAGCGAGAAGGCCGCACGGCCGATGTACACGACGCCCGGCTGCTGTACCAGGGCTTGCAGCGCTTCCAACGCTTGATCGACGATCTGTTGAATGTGGGACGGATCGAGCAGGGCCTCTTTACGGTGGTGCGCCAGCCGGTGAATCTGTCCGAGCTGGCATCTACCACTGCTGCGGCTCTGCAAACGCCGCAGTTCGCGGTGGAGCTACGGCTGCCGGACGAGCTCATCGCTGAGGTGGACGCCGATCGTATTCAGCAGGCGCTGGAAAACCTGCTGATCAATGCGCAGCGCCATGCGCCTGACAGCCCGGTGGTGCTGTCGCTCCAACGCGAGCAGCGCGACGATAGCGCCTGGGCAGTTTTGAGTGTCCAGGATCAGGGTCCTGGGATTGCCCCGGAGATCATCTCCCGACTGATGGATCGCTTTGCGCGTGGGCAGCGCTCGCGCGGCCTGGGCCTCGGGCTGTATCTGGCGCGCAAAATCGCCGAAGCCCACGGCGGCTCGCTCAGCGTCGAGTCCGTGCTGGGCAAAGGTACGACCTTTCGGCTGGCTGTGCCTATCGTCGGTGAGCGCGGCTCGGACTAGCAGCGCGACCTATGAGTGCGCGGACAAAGCTATCGGATTGAGCAGTGCGTCGGCGGTTGCCAGCCGCGCAGTGATCATGTACATTGAAAGCGAGTGAAGGCCCTCCATGTGCAGGGCGAAGGAGTCGCAGATGGTTCGTCGGATTTTGGTGATCGACGACAACGAAGATATTGTAGATTTGTTCCAGGCGCTGCTGGACGATGGCCAGTACGAGGTCATCGGCTCAGATTTTATCGAGGCCAGCGCTATCGCACAGCTCCGTCCTGATCTGCTGATTTTAGACTATCTTGAAGGCATGCAGCCGGTCGGTGGGCAGATCATCTCCGCGCTCAAGCAGCAGTGCGCCACTACCTCCCTACCCGTGATCGTATGTACCACCGCCAGCGTGACGAAAATAGAGCTCGATCCGGCGCTCAACGTCGACGGCGTAACGATCGTGCATAAGCCTTTCGATGTGCCTGACCTGCTCCAAACGATCGAGGCGTCACTTGCCCAGCCGAATCGCCTGGGGAATGGCGCAATCTTGCCCTAGACAAGTCCCCAGGTGGCAGCCGGAGCCCCGCGATCCACCCTTCGTCGTCGTTTAATCGTGCTTAGCCATGTTTCCACTGCCGGACTCCGCCCTCCAGCTGGCCCACTTCTCGCGGATCGTGGGGCTGGCGTTCCCTTGCTCGATGTGCTGCCTGCCATAATCTTCGATGCGGTATATCATCGGGAGCTGTGTTCCGTCGTCGGGCGACGTCAGCTGAACTCCATGCTCGGTATCGTCGGCCGTGGCCGTGGCCTGGAAGCGCGTATCGTGGTCTTTGATCCACTGCTCAAGCGCCGCTGCTTCCTCGTGAGTCATGCTGAAACTCCTTGCTGCGATCGACTCGTCTACTTCTTCTCCGGCTCTTGCAAGTACCAATCCACGGCCTCGCGCGCGATCGACGGCGGGACGGTGTGCGGCCCGTCGAACTCGCGGTAGCGCACGTCATAGCCGGCGTGCTGCACCTGCGGCACGATCCGCCGGCTACAGCGATCGATCGGCAGCACGTTGTCATGGATGCCGTGTGAGATGAAGAGCCTGGGCGCGCCCTGCTGACTCGCCGGTGCCATGAAGCCCGGCGAGAACGCGATCACATGGCTGAACAGATCGCCGTTGGTGATGCCTACCGAGAGCGCATACGACGCGCCGTCCGAGAAGCCACCGATCGCCAGCCGCTGCGGGTCCACCGCGTAGGCTTGAAACACCTGCTCCAGCGCCCGATCGATCACCGCGATGTCCGGGCCGTAGTCGCTCAGCAGCAGGTCCCAGGTCCGTCCACGCGAGGCCGGGCCAACCAGGATCAGGCCGCACGTATCGGCGAAGGCTTGCAGCAGGCGCAGACTGCCGGCGGCGTCACCGCCCGCGCCGTGTAACATCACCGCCAGCGGCGCAGGCTGCTCAGGACGATACTGCTGCGGCACGTAGAGCAGCACATCGCGCTGTGCGACGATGCCTAGCTGCCGCAGTCCGGTCGGCGCGCCGGCAGTGACCGGTGTTGGCCGCGCGACCAGCCGTCCTTGTGTAGCATGTGCGCCCGGCTCCGGCTGCTCAGGAGTCGCTGTCATCTCTGCTCCTTGTGCATGATCTTCGCTACCTGCGTTCGTAGCTGCGGTTTTAGCAAATAATATACCTGCCTGCGTATCCTCCTCCAACAAACTTACTTGACATATTCGAGGTAAATAAGCCATTAAGGGAACAAACACGTTCATTAATCAGTAAATTGCTGTCTTGACAAAGGGGTGATTCATGGAATATTCTGCATACGTTCACACATGACGACGATCAACCCCCCTACGTCATCATTACAGTCAGCGTGTTTCGAGAACGCACTACACAGCAGCATTAGGTATTGGTAAACCTTTTACCTGTCGCGATCAGATTAATGTGCCTATGAGCGCAACCTCGCCAATGATTGTGCTCGTAGTCTTCGCGTCCCGGGCCAGCCGCTGCCACAGTTAAAGCGACAAACCGGCGCACCGTATGAGACCGGGCCTGCGCCTACTGCGTGACGCAAGCCGTGTACCGATACACCAACTACATCCAGCACCTTCGCAATAGCGCGAAGCAGCTGCTGGGATCGGTTGAGGTGCCATGACACCAACATAGCAGGCGGCTGAATACATCAAGACGTTCTCCACGTCACCCTGTCGACACATGGATTCAAAACTTGTGCCCGAGGTTGAACCAGCCACAGCGGCGTATATCCTGCCGCCTCCAGGGTTCAACATTGGCAGCTTGCCATAGCCTAGTACACGCACGAAAGGAAGGCACCGACCATGCCAGTCACGCCGACTTATCCGGGTGTTTACGTCCAGGAAATCCCCAGCGGGGTCAGGTCGATCGCAGGAGTTAGCACGTCAATCGGTATGTTCATCGGACGTACGCGCAAAGGACCGCTCGACACTGCTGTGCGTTTATTTTCGTACACCGACTTTGAGCGTACCTTCTCCAGCGATACATCCGTGAGTCGGCTGGCGGATCACGTGCGGCTGTTCTTTCTCAACGGCGGCACCGACTGCTATGTGATGCGCATCGCCAACGGCGCGACCTTTGCCCAGACGACGCTGTTGGCCGAGGACGGCACAACCCAGGTGCTGCGGCTAACGTCCAAAAATCCCGGCGCGGTCGGCAATACGATTCGCGCAGTTGTGAGCTACGGCGGCGCGAACCCCGAGACGACCTTCAACCTCGATCTGTTTCGTGAAGAGGTCGATGCCGGCGGGCGTGTTACGATCCTCGACAACGAAAGCTATAAAAATCTCTCCATGAACCCGGACTCGCCGCTCTACGCGCCCGAGGTAATCACCTCGAACTCGGCGCTGGTGACGGTCTCGGTTCCTGCGGCGCTAGCGGCGACCAATCCCGGCTTCAGTGTCAGCGGCCGGCCCGTGCCTTTTGACAACACCAACCTCGATACCTTGCGCGGCATGTGGGCCAATCGTCTGGGCAAGGCTTCGACGGGCGGCAATCGCTTTATGATCAGCGTGAATGGCTTGCCGGCGGTTCCGGTGAACCTGAGCAACGCCGACATTGCCGCCATCACCTCGCCTACAGCTGCCAAGATTGCGACGGCGATCCAAAAAGAGATCAACGACGCGCTCGCGGCGGCAGGTCAGGCCGGCACAACTGTCACCGTGGCGCTGGACAACGCAAACGACGTTCCGGCGACCGTAACCGGCGCGACTCTGGACGGCGGCATTGCCGGGACGGCGAACGCTGCCTCGGTGCTCAGGATTACCTCCGCCGCCGCCAGCGGTGGCAGTGTGGTGATCACACCCAGCGCAACCGACGATCTCGCGGTGCCGCTGCGCCTGGGAGCGGGCCAGGGCGGGCTCGAAGTCTCGGCCTACAGCGCCCATCGACCGGCGCCGAGCGGCATCAGCCTGCGCGCCTTCGACCCGGATGTGCTGCGCGACCTCGGCGACCTGGCGCACAATCAGATCACGGCGCTCAAGCTGAGTGCCTTTGATACCAGCGGCGCGCCCACGACCGCGAACGTGCCCGTCAATCTGCTGACCGGCGGCGGCGCGAACAACAATACGCCGCTGTGGCTCAACAGCCAGGGTGGCCTGCGCACGGTATTACAGCGGATCGGCGATGCGGTGAACACCTACCGCAACGCCAACCCGCTTACCTTCTTTTGGACCGCCTCGCTGGTCGGCAACCGGCTGACGCTGACGACCTCGCGCGGTACGGCCAACACTGTCGCCACGGTCTTCTCCTCCGATCCGGCGGCGCAGAATATTGCTTCCTCCTTCAACAACAACACGCGCTACTACAGCGTCGGCGAAGGGGCGCTGGTGCAAACCTTCCAGAAGCCTGCGCCCGCCGTCGATACCACCGGCGCTGTGGCGGCATCCGTCACCGACGGCACCGCGCCGACGCTGGCAAACTACACCAATGCCTTCACGCAGGCCGATAAGCAGGTCGATCTGTTCAATCTGCTGGTGCTGCCCGAAGACAACGATCCGGGCGCTGTCGGGCTGAACCTGGTCTACGGGCCGGCCAGCGTCTTCTGCCAGCAGCGGCGAGCGTTCCTAATCATGGACGCGCCCACAACCTGGAAGACGGCGCAGGACGCCAGCACCAAAGTTGCCGATGCGCGTGTCGGTCTGGTGAAAGATCACAGCGCGATCTACTTCCCACGCATTTTGATCAGCGATGGCAAGAAGACCAAGGCGATCGGCGCGGCCGGCGCGGTCGCGGGTGTGTATGCGCGCATCGACGGCACGCGCGGCGTGTGGAAGGCGCCCGCCGGCGTCGAGGCCGACATTCGTGGCATCGTCGGGCTGGAGCAGCGCTTCACCGATGGCGAGCACGGCGCGATGAATCCGCAGGGCGTGAATGTGCTGCGCTCGTTCCCCAACGGCCTGGTGATCTACGGCGCGCGTACCAACGACGGCGACGACGATTTCGCCAGCGAGTACAAGTATGTGCCGATCCGGCGACTGGCGCTCTACATCGAAGAAAGCCTGTATCGCGGCCTGAAGTGGGTCGTCTTCGAGCCCAACGATGATCCGCTGTACGGCCAGATTCGCCTCAACGTGGGCGTGTTCATGCACGATTTGTATCGTCGCGGCGCGTTCCAGGGGCCGAAGCCGAGCGATGCCTTCTTCGTGAAATGCGACCGCGAGACGACGACGCAGAGCGATCGCAACCTGGGAATCGTGAACATCGTGGTTGGCTTCGCGCCGCTCCGGCCGGCCGAGTTTGTGATCCTGTATCTCCAGCAGATGGCCGGCCAGCTACAGGTGTAAGGCCGCATGCGTTGATTTGCCTTGCGCCTCAAGATTGCCCGGTGATCGGGCGGCACGCTGGGGCGCTTGAACAATACACGAGGAAGCAACATGGCACCTTTTCAAGTCAACACACATCGTTTCGATCCCTACAAGAACTACATGTTTCGCGTGTGGTGGGATGGTCGCCCGGTGGCCGGGATCAGCAAGGTGAGCGCGCTCAAGCGCACCACGGAAGTCGTCTCCCACCGCGAGGGCGGCGATTTCAGCACGCCGCGTCACTCGCCGGCCGGCTCCAAGTACGAGGCCGTCACGCTGGAGCGCGGTGTGACCTGGGATCTTGAGTTCGAGGCCTGGGCCAACAAAGTCTATGATGTGTCGGCGGGCGTCGTCTCGTCGCTCAAAGACTTTCGCAAGGATGTCACGATCCAGCTCATGAACGAGGCCGGGCAGGTTGTGATGGCCTACACGCTGTTTCGCTGCTGGGTGTCGGAGTTTCAGGCGACGGCCGAGCTTGACGCCAACGCCAACGCGGTGCTGATCCAGAGCATCGTGCTGCAAAACGAAGGCTGGCAGCGCGACGAATCAGTCACGGAGCCGATGGAGCCTTAGGTTTAGGTCTTGATGTAGAGATTCGGATGTAGCGATGGGTATCTGGACGATTCCGGGCGGGTGGATCGAGCTTCGCCCGCTGACCGGACGCGACGAGCGCAGCCTGGAAGGAGCCAGCGTTTTCGACACAATCGCGCTGATCGATCGCCTGGTGATCGATCGTCAGGGCGCGATCGTGGCTGCCGGCCAGGCTGTGAATCTCACGTCGGCGGCGCGCGATCGGGCGCTGGCCTGCATCTACATCCAGATCTACGGCGATCTGATCCGGTCGAGTCGTCTCTGCGCGGCGTGCGGCAATCACTACGATCTGTCGTTCAAGCTGTCGGATCTGCTCGACGGCTACCCGATGGCGACACCGCCCGCCGATGGCGTGTATCAGACCGCCGAGGGACTGCGCTTTCGGCTGCCGACCGGCATCGATGAGCTGGCGGTGATCGGCCTGGGGCCGCAGGCGGCGCGGCGGGCGCTGCTCAAGCGCTGCACGATGACCGAGGAGGCCGATCCCGACCGGGTCGAGGCCGCGATGGAGGCGGTCGCGCCGCTGCTCAACACCGAGCTCCAGGCGATCTGCCCCGAGTGCGCGACGGCCGAGATCATGGACTTCGATATGGGCACGTACCTGCTGCGGCGGCTGCTCAACGACAAGGAGCGGCTGCTCAACGAGGTACATATGCTGGCGATGGCGTACGGCTGGAGCCACGACGACATCCTGAGTCTGACACGATCCGAGCGGCGGCGCTACATGGCCCTGATCGAGGCGAGCGTCCGCCAGTCGCGAGCACGTCCAACCAGCGGAGCGCGCCGAAGACTGGTCTAGCGATCGCAACATGCAAAGCGAGGCACAGCGAAGATGACGAGCAGCAGCTATCTCCAACGAATCGTCGCGCGCATGGGCACGCCGGCCGCCGGCGTCGGGCCTGTGTTCACGCCGCCGGATGCGCCGGCGCCCGCCATCTTCGATCCTTTTGCGGACGCCGAGCCGCTCGACGCCGAGATCGCGCCGCCGCTGTCCGAACTACGGGCCGCCGCCCTGCCACCGCCGCCGAGCCCCACGATCGTGGAGCGGAGCGAGCTGCTGCCGCCGGGTGAGGTCGTCGAGCGCGTGATCCACGAGGCGCAGGCGTCGGTTCCCGGCGTGTCGATTCTGCCGCCCGCAGATCAGCTACCGGCCAGCGATCTGCCGCTGCCGCAGCCTGCGCCGATCTCCGCTCCCGAGCAGATCGCCTCGCCGCCGAGCGAGGTTACGGCGTGGGAAACGCTGACGGAGATTGTGCAGCAGTTTGTCGCGCTGGCCCAGGACCAGGAGCGACCACCTCTGGAGCTTCCGAGCGATCCGGCGCCGCAGCCGGCGCTTGAGCCCGAGGACGAGGAGCGCATCCGGTACGAGTTTGTCGAGCCGCCGCGCCAGACATCGCCGATTAGCCCGGTGGAGCCGCCGCTCGACGCCGAAGCGCCGGCAGCCGCCCCGGTCTTCGAGTCGCCCGCGCCGCAGATCACGATCGGTGATATTGTGGTGGAGATTGTAACCCGATCCGAGACGCCAGGCCGCACGAACGTAGCCGTGCCGCCACGCGCTGCGCCGCCGTCCGAGCCGCCTGCACCGCCACGCGCGGGCGTGCGCTCCAAGCGCGGCTATGGCATCGGTCAAATGTAAACGGGCGGTGATTGGTAGGACGTTCAAGCAGCACAAGGAAGCGGGATAATGGCACTGCTCGATCTTTCGCTGGTGACGCAGGCAATGATCAATCTCATCAGAGAGCACGTCACCAGCTCTGAAGCCTGGACCAACACCAATCTGCTCGCGGTTGAGCCGCTGCCGCCGGATAAGCTGTCGGGCAGTAACACGCTGGGGTTGTATCTGTATCACGCGGTCGAGGAGACAACCGGGAAGCACACCTACATACCCGGCGTGAGCGATGTTCCCGTGCGCTATACGCCGCTGGGCCTGAATCTGTACTACATGCTGACGTCATTCAGCGACATCGATCCCGGCGGCGTCTACCGTGAGCAGCTGATGATGGGCCTGGCCATGAAGGCGCTGCACGATCATCCGCTGGTGAACGACGATACCGAGGTCAACGGACAGCTGGTGATGCCGGCGCTGCTGCGCGGCAATGACAACGCCTTTCGCATCGGCATGGTGCCGGTCAAAGTAGACGATGCCGTGAGCTACTGGATGGCCGGCTCGAATCCGCAGCGGCTGGCGGCCTACTATCAGGTCTCGGTGGTCAAGCTTGAGCCGCAGGAGCCCTCGATTCGCGCCGGACGCGTGCTGACCTACAACATTTTTGTGCTGCCTAGCGACGCGCCGCGTGTCGATACGACCGCCAACGTGATCAGCTTCACGATTCCCGGCGAGGCCAGCCCGCGCTCGCTGGAGCTGCGGCCCGCGCAGGTGACGTACGATCAGGGCTTCGAGGTGCTGGGCTCGGCCTTCACCGGCAATAACGTGTATCTCCAGATTCGCCGCGTCGATTGGGCCGCGCCCGTGACCGTCGACGCCGGCTGGAACGCGGCAATCACGGCCAGCCGCATCACGGCGACGGTACGCACCACCGCCGACGGCACGGATATTTTGCCGGGCCTGTACGCCGCCTCAGTGCGCGTGGAGCGCTGGCGAACTGTGCCCAGCGGCACGCGAGTCGTGGAAAGCTCAAGCAACGAGACGCCCTTCGCGATCGCGCCCCGCATCACGGTGATCAGCGCGCCCGACGCTCAGGGCCGCTTCACCGTCACCGGCGCGACCTTCCAGCATGCCGATCTCCCGCCGGAGCAGGTGAGCGTTTTTGTGGGCGCGGCCAGACTAACGCCGGGCACGGCAGGCAGCCTTCAGCCGGGCGAGTTCGCCGTGACCGCCACGACGACGATTGCGGCCCGTCTGCCTGCCGGTCTCACGCCGGGCGAGTCGCTCAGTTTGCGGCTGATCATCAGCGGTGCCGAGAGCGGGCCGCAGTGGGTGGTGGCACCGTGAGCAGGATCGTCGACAGCAGCGCCTGGAGCGGGCATCCATGACCGCCGAGCCACAGATCCCGACCGAATCGATCACGATTCGTGACGACGACTCGGCGCTGGCTGCGGTTCTGCTGCGCGTCCGGCTTCTGGCGCAGCGCCGGCTTCAGTGGCTGGCGA
>DASWTW010000328.1:0-2615 GCA_036401895.1 Herpetosiphonaceae bacterium
CGGCACCGATGTTAGCCCGTATCCCGAGGAGCACGGCGGCAAGGTGCTCAACTGCACGATCGATAAGTACGTGCGCTGTATGCTCCGGCCTACCGGCAAGCCCGGCGTGACGATCCGCTCCCTGGATCTGGCAACGATCACGCAGACCGTCGCCGGCCGCGAGTGGAATGGGAATCTGCCGCTGCCCGAGGCGGTGCTGAACGCGCATCCCGAGATCGATGGCGTTGAGATTGTGATGTTCAGCGATGTGCCGCCCGGCTCTGGTCTCGGCTCGTCGTCGGCGCTGGTAGTGGCAATGCTCAAGGTGCTGGACGCCGCGTTCGAGCTTGGCTTCGCGCCGCACGACCTAGCTAAGCTCGCTTATCGCATCGAGCGCGAAGATATGGGCATCTCCGGCGGCTGGCAGGATCAGTATGCGGCGGCGTTCGGCGGCATGAATGTGTATCACTTCGGCGCGGGCGACGCGATTGTCGAGCCGGTGGTCGCCGATGAGTCGGCGCTGCTGGAGCTGGAGTCGACGCTGGTGATCGGCTTCATCGGCGACCGGCAGATGCTGACGCGCAACGTCGTCAACGACCAGGTGCGGCGTATGCGCGACGGCGACACGCTGCGCTATCATCACGAGACCAAGGCGTTTGTCGACGAGGCCGTCAAGCTGCTGCGAGCTTCACGCATCCCCGACTTTGGGCGGCTGCTCCACGAGGCCTGGGAGGTCAAAAAATCTTTCTCGCCGCACATCGCCTCGCCGCTGGTGGATCAGGTCTACGCGGCGGCGCGAGAGCACGGCGCGTGGGGCGGCAAGCTCTCGGGCGCCGGCGGCGGCGGCTTTATGTGCTTCTGCTGTCCCTTCGAGCGACGGCTGGAGATCGAGGAAGCGCTGACCGCGATGGGCGTTCGGGTGCGGCCATTCTCGTTTACGCGCGCCGGTGTCCACGCCTGGAAAACACAGCCGTAGGACGAGGGAACAAAAGAACAAAAAAAACAAAGGAACAAAGATCCAATATTGGTTGGTCTTTGTTCCTTTGCTGTTTTACCGATTTGGTAGGCGGGGAAAAAGCGTTCTCACCATTTCCTTTATCGCGTTCCTTTGTACTCTTCCGGTCCTTCTTTGTTCCCTTGTTCGTTTGTTCCCTTGTTCATTAGCTCCCGCAGCGCCTGCTCAGCCTCGCCGCGCTCCGACCACGGCAGCTTGCGGCCGCCCACGTAGATGATGCAGGACTCGTGGCCTTTGCCGAGCAGCAGCACGATATCGCCGGGCTGCGCGCGCCTGAACGCCTCACGGATCGCCCGCGCCCGATCCGCGATCAGCAGATAATCCTGGCCTTCTTGCTTGCCGGCCTGCCGGACTCCGGCGGCGATCTCATTCAGGATCGTCTGCGGATCTTCGTCGCGCGGATCTTCGTCGGCGATCACAACCAGGTCGCAGTAGCGCCCGGCGATCTCGCCCTGGATCGCGCGCTTCTCGTGGTCGCGCTCGCCTGCCGAGCCAAAAACGCTGATCAGCTTGCCCGAGGTCAGCGGGCGCAGCATGCCCATCACTTGCTCGAACGAGTCGGGATTGTGCGCGTAGTCGACGACGACCGTGAACGGCTGTCCCAGCTCGACGCGCTCCATGCGCCCGTTGACGCCGCCTACAGCACGCAGCGCCGCCGCGATCGCCTGGCCGGAGATGCCCTGCGAGAGGCCGACGCTCAGCGCCGCTAGCGAGTTAAGCACATTGAACTCGCCGGGAATCCCCAGCTCGATCTCGACATCGCCCCAGGGTGTGGTCGCGGTGTAGCGCACGCCGTCACGGGACAGATCGAGATCGTAGGGCCGGACCATCGCGGACGGATGATGCAGCCCGTAGGTGATGACATCGGCTGAGCCTGCCGCCGCCATAAAAAACTCGGCGCTGGGATCGTCCAGGTTGATCACCGCCGTTTTGCGGCCACTTTGCGCACCGTTGGCGTGCAGCAGCTCGAACAGCCGTGCCTTGTCGCGCCGATACTGCTCGATCGTGCCATGGTAGTCGAGATGCTCGTGGGTCAGATTGGTCAACACCGCGACATCGAAATCGCAATCGCCGACACGATTCCACTGCGGCGACAGCCCATGCGACGAGGCCTCGACGACCGCGAAATCACAGCCGCCGTCCAGCATCTCGCGCAGCATCTGCTGCACCTCCAGCGCCTCGGGCGTCGTCTGGCGCGTGAGATTGCTCCACCAGCGCGATCCGATCTTAAAATCGACGGTGGTCATTAGGCCGCTGGTATGGCCTTCGGCGTCGAGCACATGCGCAATCAGCGTCGAAGTCGTCGTCTTGCCCTTGGAGCCGGTCACGCCCACAACGCGCAGCGACCGACCGGGATAGCCATAGAACGCCGCAGCGATCGGCGAGAGCGCGGCCCGTGAGTTCGGCACCCGCACAAACGTCGCCGCCGGAGCCTCGGCCGGATCGATCGCGCCCTCTTCCTGGTACACAATCGCCGCCGCTCCCCGGGCCAGCGCCTGGCCAATGAAACGATGCCCATCGACATGCGCGCCCTGGATCGCCACAAACAGGCTGCCCGGCTCAATCTTGCGCGAGTCATAGGTGATCGCGCTGATCTCAACCTCAGCCGAGCCGAGCACCT
>DASWTW010000329.1:0-10589 GCA_036401895.1 Herpetosiphonaceae bacterium
GCTATCATGCCTCGGCCCGCGAGAACATCGGCTTCGGGCAGATCGACGCGCTCGACAACGATCAACGCATCGCCGATGCGGCGCAGCGCGGTGGTGCCGACGAGGTGATCGCGACGCTGCCCCGTGGCTACGACACGATGCTGGGAGCCTGGTTTGAAATGGGCCACGAGCTATCGGGTGGGCAGTGGCAGAAGATCGCGCTGGGGCGAGCGTTTATGCGTGACGGCGAGGTGCTGGTACTCGACGAGCCGACATCCGCGCTGGACGCCGAGCGCGAGTATGATATTTTCCAGCGTTTCCGCGCGCTTACCAAGGGCAAGATCGCGCTGTTGATCAGCCATCGCTTCAGCACTGTGCGCATGGCCGATCATATTTGCGTGCTGGAGGGTGGGCAGCTGACGGAGTACGGCACGCATGAGGAGTTGCTGCTGCTGGGTGGCACGTACGAGCGGCTGTTCAACTTGCAGGCGGCCGGGTATCGTTAGGCGTGGGGCCAGCCGGTCAAGGCAATCCTGCCCAACATCTGAGGAGAACGACTATGCGTATGTACGCCAGGGCATATAAACTCAAGGATTTTCGCCGGTTCGACGGGTGGATCGAGCAAAAGCTTGAGGCTGGCGAAGAGCTGACCGACGACTCGATTATGTTTGTCTGGGATGACTTCAGCGTCACAAGCGAGCACTTCGGAAGCCAACAAGGACGTCTCGCCCACGAGGTAACTCCGCAGTGGCAGGAGTTCTGCAAACACACGCTGCACTTCGAGATCCCTGAAGATGTACGGCGGATGATGGAGGAGCAGCAGACAAGCGTGTAGCCACATAATGATTCTGCTCATCACTGTAGGGTGCTGGCTTCCTGATCGCCATCGACAACCGCTGGTTGGACGTTTATTGAGTGTGATACCTGGCTCTGTTCCGCCGCGTGTCGGAGGTAATTAAACCTTCTTTAAGGTTTGCCAGTATAATTGAGCAGGAAACAGCTGGAGCATAAAGGGCATTTATGGAAGAACAATCCCCGCCAGACGTACGCATCCTGGTTGTGGATGATGAGCCGACGATCACGGAGTTCCTGGAAATTGGCCTGACCTACGAAGGCTATACGGTCGAAACCGTGGCCGATGGAGCGGAGGCGATCGCGCGCGCGCGGACGTTCCAGCCCGCCCTGGTCGTTCTCGACCTGATGTTGCCTGGCATCGATGGTCTGGAAGTGTGTCGCCGGTTGCACCTGGAGAGCGATGTCGCCATTCTGATGCTGACGGCCCGCGGCGAGCTTGACGATCGCGTTAGCGGCCTGGAAATGGGCGCCGACGATTATCTGGTCAAGCCGTTCAAATTCAAAGAGCTCCTGGCTCGCATTCGTGCGATTCTCCGGCGGCGGCGGATTGCAGTCCCCCACGTGCTCCAGCTTGGCGATCTGCGCCTGGATCGTGATAGCCGCGAGGTTAGCCTCGCAAACACCCAAGTCCATCTGACACCGCGCGAGTTTGATCTGCTTGAGCTTCTGCTGCTCCATCCGCGCCAGGTGCTGACGCGCGAGGCGATTCTTAACCGTGTGTGGGGTCACACCTACATCGGCGATACGAATGTGGTCGAGGCGCACATCAGCGCTCTCCGCGACAAGCTGGGCGATCGCAACCGCGAGCGAATCCAGACAGTGCGCGGCGTCGGCTATGTTCTGCGGGGCTGAGCATGCGAGCATGGAAGAAACTGTCCTTGCGCTACCAGCTCGCGCTGGTCGTCGGCGCGCTGCTCAGCGGGCTGCTAGTAACATTCAGCATCGTGCTGTACCTGTCGGTGCAACAGTTTCTCTTCTGGCAAACCGCTAATCAGCTGACGACCAGCGCTACCACGGCTGTCAGCGAGATCTTGCCCAAAATCCAGGTCGAGCCCGCGACGATCGCCTCGTCCGAGGTCATCTCGGCTACAACGCCGATCACCGATCTCCAGGCGCTGGCGGGAACGCTGGCCGATAGCAGGACAAGTGTGATTGTTCGTGCTCCTGACGGTACGGCGCTGGTGCAGGAGCTGCCTTCCGGGACAACGATCGTCACGAGCGAGAGCGGGCTCCAGCCGTCCGCCAGCGAGCTGACACGTGCGCCTGGTAGCAGCGCGGGCGCCACAGCGCCGTCGGTTGTGGTAGGTGGCGAGCCGCGCCAGGTCTCGGTGTTCGTGCCGCTCTTCGATCGGCAGGGAACATGGATCGGTACGCTGCAAGTAGCTACGCCCGCCGAGCCGCTCGACGCAGTTCTGGCCCGATTATTCCAGTACCTGGTCCTGGGAACATTCGTAACGGTTCTCGGCGGTATGGCTTTATCGGTGTTCGCCAGCGCACGGATGCTGCGACCGTTGAACAAGCTGGTGGCGGCCAGCGCGGCGGTAGCTGACGGTGATTTGACGACTCGCGTCCATCTGCCGCCCGATAACGAGATCGGCAAGCTGGGCGCCGCCTTCGACGAGATGATTGCACGCATGGGGGAGAGCTGGGAGCGGCAGCAGCGTTTTGTCGCCGACGCTGCGCATGAGCTGCGCACGCCGCTCACCGCGATCAGCGGCAGCATCGAGATGCTTCAGATCGGCGCGGTCGATCACCAGCCTGAGCGGCGGCAGCGGCTGCTCGACAGTGTGAGCCAGGAGCTTGATCGCATGGGGCGCCTTGTGCATGATTTATTGCTGCTGACCCAGCTAGACTCCCACGCTCCGCCTGTTCACGAGCCGTTCGACCTACGTCCGCTGCTGGTTAACGTGGTGGAGCAATGCCGGATCGTCGCGCCAAACCACCATTTTGTCCTCGATCTTCCTGCTGCGCTGCCGGTGCTCGGTAACGCCGACCAGCTGCGCCAGGTGTTTCTCAATCTGCTGACCAATGCCCACACCTATACGCCGCTCAATGGCACGATCACCGTCGTCGGACGCGCGGATCGCGCTGTGACGGTCAAGATTGTGGATACGGGCATCGGGATTCCCCGCGAGGACTTGCCGCATGTGTGGGAGCGCTTGTATCGCGTAGATCGGTCGCGGGTGCGTCGTACCGGCGGCTCCGGGCTCGGGCTGTCGATCGTTCAAAAGCTGGTTGCTGCTCACAACGGATCGGTTGACATAAAAAGTGAGGTTGGCAAGGGAACAACCGTGGTTGTCACGCTTCCAAAAAATCGAGCGTTTGGTCAGGAAGCTGCAAATGCTTCAGGAAATCTTTAGAAAAGTCCTGTTATCAATCCAGAGTAGGTTGGTATCATCGATATCAAGACGTACCGCCAAGGGCGTCAAGAGATCGTAGGAGGATACCATGAAACGACAAGGTCTTGCATTAGTCGCCGGCGCTGCGCTGGTGGCAGGTCTTATAGGGGCAAACTTCGGCGTCGCACAGGCGAATGCGGACAGCACCGCAGCGGCACCGCAGAAGGCGGCGGTGGTCTGCGCCGATGCGAATGGAGCCGAGCAGGCCGTGGTGCGAGCCGAGGCGCCGGCGCCCGCTAATGCGGAGGTAGCTTGCGCCGCAGCGGATGGAGCCGAGCAGGTAGGAACGTCGGCTGAAGGACTCGAACAGCCTGCGTCGCCCGATTCGGGGAAGGCCGGTGACGTCACGTCGGCAGCCGCACCTGCGGGCATTAGCAAAGCGTCCAGCCCCAAAGCGGCTGAGGGTCAGATCGCGCTGGCAATCGTGCCCTCGGACGACGCTACAACTGTCGATGTGAGCCGGTAAAACCTGTACATGTGCGGCGGCGCCTCGTGCGCCGCTGTGCTCCTTGCCTATGATCGCACTTCAGGTGCTGTTTTACGGTTTAACCTGGCGATTATAGCTATGCTCACTTCCATCGAACGATGCGGTCTAAGAAACTTGCCTGTACAGCGATCACGGCAGTATCGACAATACCACTGCCCCACCAGGTTTAAGCAGGTGAGCTGTGCTGCCGGCACGCTCTGTATCAGATAGACAAAGTCGATCCAGGAGTGGAGATTAATATGCGCCCAGCACACCAAGCAGAAAGGATGCAACATCGATGAGACCCGCGTCGCTATTTCGACGGAAGGAGCGCAGAGTGTCCGAGGAACCATCCTCTCGACGCTCTCGCCGGCGGCCACCTGTATTTAAAATACTGCTGATGCTCGTCGTCTTAGGGGCGCTGGGGGCGGGATATCTGTTCTGGAACGGCTGGTCAAGCACTCCCACCACTCCAGATCTGGTCGCTGTTCCGGTTACTCGTGGCGATCTGGACATCCTGGTCGAGAGCAGCGGGACTGCGAAGGCCGCCCAAAGCATGAATCTGCAATTTCAGGCGACCGGAAAGGTGAACGAGGTCCTCGTCAAGCCCGGCGACCGCGTCAAGGCCGGTCAGCAGCTGGCGCGGGTTGACGATCGCGAGCTAGTCCTCCAGGTGCAGCAGACCGAGGCCAACCTCAAGACGGCTGAGGCCACGCTCGAAAAGGCGCTGGATGGCTCGGCAACGCCCCAGGACCTGGCCCAGGCCGAGGCAAACCTGCGCGCGGCGCAGGCGCAGCTGGATGGCACGCGCACCGGCAAGACGACAGCAGCCGATATACGACAGGCCGAGGCCAATCTGCGCGCGGCTCAGGCGCAGCTTGAGAGTACGCGTAGCGGCAAGGCGTCCGCCGCCGATATACGGCAGGCCGAGGCGAGTCTGCGCGCCGCTGAGGCCCGCCTGGATGCCGTGCGGCAACCATCTTCCGACAAAGTGAGCGCCGCAGAGCTGGCACTGACCCAGGCGCAGCTTAATCTTGAGACTACCCGCAATACGCTCTCTGCCGACAAGACCAACGCTCAGCTTCGGCTCCAGCAGGCGGCAGATGCGCTGATCAAAGCGCAGTCTGCCTACTCGACCGCGAAGTGGAACTGGGAGTTCGTCGAGGAGACGGGCGCAGACCCCAACAATCCTACAACAGTGGGTGAGGATGGACAGCCGAAGCCCAACAAGCTGAGCGACACGCAGCGACAGCAATACCGCGACGCGTTTGTGCAGGCGGAGGCGACCATGCGTAGCGCTGAGGCCGATGTGACTCAGTCACAGGTCAACTACGATGCCGCACGGCAGAAGGAAGTCGTCGGTGTGCAGGAGGCCGAGGCACAGGTTGCCAACGCTCAGAAACAGCTAGACGCGGTGAGGAATCCCGATCAAAGCCAGATCGCCGAGGCGCAGGCAGCTGTGGATCAGGCCCGCGCGGCGCTCGACAAGCTGCGTGAGGGCGGCACGCGCTCAGAGGTCGCTGCCGCACAGGCGCAGGTGGATCAGGCGCGAGCAGCGCTCGACAAGCTGCGTGAGGGCGGCACGCGCTCGGAGATCGCCGGCGCGCAAGCACAGGTGGACCAGGCCCGCGCGCAGATGGAAAAGCTAACCGCGCCGATGGCGAAGTCAGACGTTAAGACCGCTGAGGCAACTGTGGCTCAGGCCCAGACTCAGATCGCCGCTGCCAAGCTCAAGCTAGCCAACGCGACGCTCACCGCACCGTTTGAAGGGACGATAGCAACGGTCGATATTATTCCTGGAAGCATCGTCGATGCGGCTGGCGCCGCGATGACGATCATCGACACGTCGTCGATGCATCTTGACGTCAAGCTGAGCGAGGTCGACGTCGCGCGCGTCAAGACGGGCCAGGACGTTAATATCACCTTCTATGCGATCTCCACGGAGAAGACTTTTAGCGGCAAGGTTCTGTCGGTGGCACCAACGGCGACGGAGCAGCAGAACGTCGTCACCTATCTGGTGCGGGTGCAGTTCGATCCCGGCCAGGAACCTGTGAAGGTTGGCATGACGGCTGGTGTCGCGATTGTGGTCGATCACCGCGATGATGTGATCCTGGTGCCGAGCAACGCGATCAAAACCCAGGGTGGTACAAAGACGGTGCAGGTGCTCTACGGCGCGAATAAGACGCCCGTGACGGTGCATGTTGAGACAGGCGCCACCAATGGGTCGACGACGGAGATTGTGCGCTGCCTCGATACCGGCAATCAATGTTTGAAAGAAGGCGATCAGCTTGGTGTTGCGCCGAGTGGTGCTGCCACCGAGGGCGGCCCCGAAGAGCCGGGGATCGCTCCTGCGGGGCCGATTCGTCCCATCGAAGGCGGCGGTCCTCCGCCACCAGGCCAGGCGATTCCTGTGCGCTGATCCGCAGCGTGCGGAGCTAAGGAGTGGATAGTGAGCGTGCATAAGCAAAGCTTGCCGGCCATGCAGCAGGATGACAGCGTGCCGGCGGTGTTGCAGACGAGAGGTATCAGCCTGCTCGAAAGCTTCCGCATCGCCGTCGATACCCTGATGGCTAGCAAGCTGCGCACCTTCTTGACGATGCTCGGGATTATCATTGGCGTGGCAGCAGTGGTGGCGCTGCTGGCGCTTGGCCGTGGCGCCCAGGAGCAGATCGCCGAGTCGATCACCTCCAATGGTGCGAACCTGCTGACAGTCGTTCCTGGCTCGCTCCGCGCCGGAGGCTTCAGCCAGTCCGGCGGCGAAACCCAGTCGTTGAACATGGGCGATGTCGCGGCGCTGGCTGACCCAAGCAACGTGCCTGATGCTGTGCTCGTCTCACCGGAGTTTACAGGCTTCGGAACGATCGTGGCCGGCTCCAAGAATACATCGGCGGCGGTCTTAGGCATCACCCCGACGTATCTTCAGATCCACAACCATTCGCTGACCTCGGGCGAGTTTATCAACGAGATGCACCAGCAAGGGATGATGAGTGTTGCAGTGCTCGGCTCACGCATGGCGACAACGCTCTTCCCGGATCAAGACCCGATCGGGAAGACAATCGTGATCAACCAGCAGTACTTTCGCGTGATCGGCGTGCTTGGGTCCAAGGGCGGTGATGCGATGGTCTCGACCGACGATAGCATCATGATCCCGATCACCACGGCCCAGCTCAAGCTGTTCGTCGGCGAGGGTGGCTTCGGCCCGAAAGCGCCGGTACATGTCATCACCGTACAGGCCCGCGACGCAGACAGCACGACGCAGGTGATCGCACAGATAGGCGCAACGCTGCGCAATCGTCACCGCCTGCCTGCCACCGGAGACGGCGATGATTTTACCGTCAACAACCAGCAGGATGTTATCGACACGCTCACGCAATCGCAGCGTACCCTGACGCTGTATCTGGGCGCGATCGCGGCGATCTCGCTGATGGTTGGCGGCATCGGGATTATGAATATCATGCTGGTCTCGGTACACCAGCGCACGCGTGAGATCGGTGTTCGCAAGGCGATTGGCGCTCGTGAGCGAGATATTCTGACCCAATTTCTCATCGAGGCGCTGGCGCTGAGTACGAGCGGCGGGCTACTGGGCCTGCTGATTGGCATCGGGATCGCAGTCGGTGCGCAGCAGACCGGCCAGGCACGCGCAACGGTCACGGTTGGGTCAGGCGTGCTGGCAGTCAGTGTTGCAATGGCGATCGGCCTCTTCTTCGGTATTGAGCCGGCTCGTCGGGCCGCGCAGCTTGATCCGATTGAAGCGCTGCGCTACGAGTAAAAGAGCTGGAAGCGAGAAATTGGAAGCAAGTATTTTCCCTCCAATGCTCTGCTCCACAGATCCTTTTGGTAAACCAACAATATATTCTAGACTTGAAGGAGCTATCTATGACGAAGCGTTTGCACATTCTGATTGCCCTGGTTCTGTCGCTGGGACTGAGCGCCTGCGGCATGCCCGGTGGTAACACAAGCGGAGAGCAAGATCAGCAGCAAGCACGGGACGAGTTCCTGACTGAGCGGGGCGGAACGGCTGTAGCGGGCGGGCCATCTGAGAATACGCCCCTGGCCGGAACAGTCGAGCGCGTGGATGGGCAGACGATTGTTATGAAGAATATGGAGGATAATAACAAGGAGCTGATGATCCAGCTCACCAGCGATACCAAGATTCAACAGGATATGCAGATCAAGCCGGCCGATATTAAGGTTGGCGATCCCATCACCGCGTTTGGTATGAAAAACGGCGAGGTTATCCAGGCAGACATTGTGCAGATAGGCAATGACGACATGATGGGCGGCGAAGGTGTCACTATTGAATCCGGCACATCAGCTGGTGCGGAAGGCAGCGTGGAGGCCAGTGAAGGAGTCGGCGCCGCGCCCGCTCCAGGTGGCAGCGCCGATATGCCGGGTGGCACTCAGCCGCAACAGGTGACTGGAACGGTCGAGAGCGTCGAGGATACCAAAATCGTGGTGAAGCAATCCGATGGTAGTCTTGCTACGATTGAGAGCACTTCTGCTACTGAGATTCACAAGCAGGGCGAGGCCAAAGTCACCGATATTCAGGCCGGGTCCATGATTATGGTGTCTGGTGTTCGAGACGGCGACAACTTTCAGGCGACGCAGGTACGTCTCCTTCCGGCGCCTTCTCTCGCGCGGCCCTGAGATGGTTTGAGGGCCGTCCGCGAATGAGACACGAATACTCGAATGGGCCGTCCGCGAACTAACATTCGTGGACGGCCCGGATCGTTTAGCTGCGTTTTCTGACATTGTCACGTCCTGTGCGCTGAACAGGTCCGCTATCGTTGCTTGGAAAAATGCGCTGATATTCTAGTCGGCGGCGGCCAAAGTTGAACAGGAGGGCGACTGGGGCGCGAGTTGCTTTTAAGTAGTTGATGACCTGAGTACGCTCATCGTTTGTGAGTTGGTGGGCAAACGCTTTGACCTCAACAACAACTTGCGACTCGACAAACAGATCCAGGTAGAAGAGTGCAACCGGAACGTCTCGATCCCACACTTCGACTGCGTATTGAGTCTGTGCAGGAATATCACGCTGGCGCAGATCGGCGGCTAACGCCCGTTCGTACACTTCTTCCTTAAAGCCGGGACCGATGCGATTATGCACGGTCATGGCCGCGCCGATGATGCGATAGGTGAGATCGTTGCCGGTGGCATCACGGACAAGCTTGCTCATGAGATGCTCCTCCAATGAGGGAGGTGGGCTGTCCATCAATGCTGCACGAATACACGAATGTCCTCAATCCCCCATTCGTGTATTCGTGTTCCTATTCGCGGACGGCCCGTGGCTCCGAGCCCGCGCTTAGTGTGTTTGCGGTAGCCATAAAGCGACTGCCGAATCGCTTAGGATGCTCGACAGCACCGCAGTCCTATGCTATGCTATCGTCACCACTTCCCAACGATGCACCAGTCGGTATCTCATGGGCGGGCGATCCCCGCACCGATTGGAGGACAACCATGCAGGCTGGTCACCAGCGGCTGAATCACTCGCTCCTGCGCACGTCCTCCACCCTTCCCCGATCGCACTCGTTCGCGCCGGTGTCTCATTTGGATACCTCGGCTGCCAGCCGTTTTGGGCACACCTTCAGCCGGATACAGATATATCCAACCACCGCTGCACTGCTTCAGACCAAGCTTGCCGTGAGCACACCCGGAGACGCCCTTGAGCAAGAGGCAGACCGGCTGGCTGATGCCGTTCTCCGTATGCCTGATCCGCTGCTTCCGCCTGCTGGAATCTCCGCCGATGTGCCGCTCACAACGCGTGCGGTGATCGCGCGATTCCCTCTGCGTCTACAGGCGCCATCCGGCCTACCGATCACACCGGCCGCGCCGATGATTCAGCGCCGCACGCTGGGGCTGGCCGGAAGCTGCTGGTTCCAGGACTGTCAAACCCAGTTGCAGAACTTCTTTATGATCCCCGAAGATGGACCGCCGGGCTTTCATCCGACCGGCACAGAGGCTGCGTTTCGTGTCGATGACATTGATGGTTTGTGGTACAAGTTCCATACGCCGACGAACGAGTGGTTCAAGATCCCGGATATTGGGACGGCGCACGTCTTTTGCGACGAGGACGAGCAGGCTGCACGCATTCAGCCCGCCGCGATTATCCCCTTTGCAACTGCCGCGTGGAGCGACGAGAACATCCACACGGCGAACCCGTATGTGTAGCACCGATAGGTCAGTGTTCCTGCCGGTGCTACGTCGATCATTAATACCACACGTACCGATAATCAATTTTCTCGACCACGTTTAGATGAAACTCTTCCCGGTGATCCTCGATCCCCGTAGGCGACAGCTTCTCAGGCAGCCCACGCATGCGTGAGGTTACCGTCTGACGGCTCGATTGTACCGTGGTATGTGGGGGATTTGAGGTTTCCTCAGAAAGGTCTATATTCTTTAAGCAATCTTTAGGCTATTAGGGTATGCGCTTCAGGCTCAGCTGCTATTCTTCTAGACAGACGACGTGCCAGTGTGGCCGTTCGACATTGAACTAGGAGAAGTATCACTATGAAACGTCAGCTGTTTGCTTTTACCACGGGCGCTGCCCTGATCGCCAGTCTTCTTGCCGGTGGTGCCATGCAGGCCCAGGCCCAGACCGACACTCCGCAGGAGGCATTACCGGCAGCCGCCAGCGGCACCAGCAGTGAGCAGATCTTAGAGCGGGCGACAGCCCAGGCTCCCGCCGCTGCGGACGTGCCTGTCGCCGCCCCGGATGGGATAGAGCCCGTCGATGCGCTCGCCCAACCCGCCACAGCCGATAGTGGCCAGGCTGCGGTCACGCCAGCCACCGATGCCGCCGGCGTCAGCAAAGCGAATGCCGCCAAGGATCGCAACGGGCAGGTTGAGCTTGCCACCGCGCCGAGCGACCTAAGCCAGGCTCCGACGGCCAA
>DASWTW010000330.1:0-2559 GCA_036401895.1 Herpetosiphonaceae bacterium
ACAGATCGATCTCGGCCATCACCATATTCTCGCTGAACACACGCCGCAGCCGGAAGCCCAGCTTCTCCGCCACGCGCAGCATACCGCGATTTTCCGGCAGAATCTCGGCGATCACATGCGCCAGGCGCTCATCGCGGGCCACCTCAAGCAGGCGCCCCAGCAGCTCCGTGCCGATACCCGAGCGCTGATACTCGTCGCTGACCAGGATCGCCCACTCGGCGGTGCTGCGGCCGGGCAGACGGATCAGGCGGCCGACGCCGATGATCGCGTGGGCGCCGGTCTCAGGATCGCTGCGCTCGACCACCAGCGCCATCTCGCGCGCATAGTCGATAAAACACATGCGCGTCAGTCGCTGGTGATCCGTGCGCCGGGCCAGCGTCAGCGGCGCGAAGTAGCGCAGGTACACGCTGCGATCAGAAAGTGTGTGATGAAACGCCACCATCAGCGGCTCGTCGTCGGGGCGAATCGGCCGGATCGTCACCGGCGTGCCGTCCTTGAGCGTCCAGGGCGCGACATATTGCAGCGGATACGGGCGGATCGCCGAGGTCGGCAGCTGCGCGTCGGCAACCTCGGGCTCGTGCAGCACAATGCGCGCATCCAGCGCCAGCAGCTGCTCGGGCGCGGCCAGCAGCGGATTAATGTCGATCTCCTTGATGCGCGGCTGCTCCATCACCAGCTGGCTAAAGCGCACCAGCAGCTGCTCCAGCGCCGCACGATCGATCGGCGGCCAGCCGCGCACACCGTTGAACGCCCTGGCAATCTGGGTGCGCTCGATCATGCGGCGCGCCAGCGTAGAGGTGAGCGGCGGCAGGCCGATCGTATGATCCTGCCAGATCTCGACCAGCTGACCACCCGCGCCGAAAAGCAGCACCGGGCCAAGCTGCGGATCGATGCTGCTACCCAGGATCAGCTCGTAGCCCTCCGCCGCGATCATCGGCTGAACTGTCACGCCCGCAAACGCCGCAGCGCCCGCCGCTTGAATCACCGCGTAGGCATCACGGACGGCAGCAGCATGCGGCAGGTTGAGCTTCACGCCGCCCACATCGCTCTTGTGTGTGATCGTCGGCGAGAGCAGCTTGAGCACCACCGGATAGCCGAGCGCCTCGGCCTGAGCGACCGCCTCGTCGGCGGTAGTGGCCGTGCGCGTTTCGACGACAGGCAGATCGTAGGCGGCGAGCACCTGCTTGGCCTCGACCTCGGTCAGCACGGTCCGGCCGCCCGCACGCACCGCCGCGATCACAGCCTCGACCGCGGCCCGCCTGGGCGTTTCGTCGCCATGCAGCGGCAGCGGCGTTTCGTAGAGGCTGCGCAGCTGATCGCTGTAGCGCCACATCAGCGTAAAAATGCGCGCCGCCGTATCGGGATACGGAAAGGTCGGCACGCCGACACGATTGAGCGTGGCCTCGCCCGCCTCGATCGCCGGACCGCCCATCCAGCTCGACAGGAGCGGCCGGCCCTGCATCTTGCGATAGGGCGTGATCGCATCGGCCACCGCCGCCGGCTCGGTCATCGCCTGCGGCGTCACAATCACCAGCACGCCGTCGCTGTCACGATCGGCGGCCACCACCTCCAGCACCTGCGCATAGCGCTGCGCATCGGCATCGCCCAGCAGATCGATCGGATTGGTGTGACTCCAGTGCGCGGGCAGCAGCGCGTCGAGCCTGGCGATCGTCTGCGGCTGAAGCGTGGCCAGCTGCCCGCCGTTGCGCAGCAGCGCATCCGTCGCCAGCACGCCCGGCCCGCCGGCGTTAGTGACGATCGTGAGCCGTGGACCCAGCGGCCGATCCTGTTTCGCCAGCGCCTCAGCCAGATAGAACAGCTCGGCGATCGTCTCCACACGCAGCACGCCGCAGCGCCGAAACGCCGCGTCGAGCACGGCATCGCTGCCGGCCAGCGAGCCTGTGTGCGAGACCGCCGCCCTGGCCGCGCCGGCTGTGCGCCCGGTTTTGAGCACAATAATCGGCTTGGTCAGCGCCACCTCGCGCGCCGCCGACAAGAAGGCCCGCGCATCGCCGATCGTTTCCATGTAGAGCAGGATGCCGTGCGTCTGCGGATCGTCGCCGAAATGGTCGATCAGATCGCCCCAGCCCACGTCGAGCATCGAGCCGATCGACACAAACGCGCTGAAGCCGACATTCTCGCGCTGGCTCCAGTCCAGCACCGCCGTGCAGAGCGCGCCGCTCTGGCTGAGAAAGGCCACATTGCCCGGCTGCGCGATCGGCCTGGCAAAGGTCGCGTTGAGGCCGATCTGAGGACGCATCACGCCCAGGCAGTTAGGCCCGATCACGCGCACCTGGCCGCGTCGCGCCTCCGCCAGCACCTGTGCCTCCAGCTCCAGGCCGGCCGGCCCTGTTTCTTTGAACCCGGCCGAGATCACGATCGCGCCCTTGACGCCAGCCGCGACGCACTCACGCATCACCTCGGGCACGGTCGCGGCCGGCGTCGCGATCACAGCCAGATCCACCGCCTCGGGACTCGCCGCGATCGATGGGTAGGCCGGACGGCCCAGAATCGTGTCGTGCTGCGGGTTGACGGGAACCACCTTACCCGCGAAGCGCC
>DASWTW010000331.1:0-12038 GCA_036401895.1 Herpetosiphonaceae bacterium
TAGGCTTGTACGGAGAGTTCCAGACAGTCCTCATCCCAAGCAGAGACACGAGCGATGCTCTATATTGCGAAGGTGCTGCTTATGCGCTCTCGCTGATGTCTGAAGAACATCGCACCTGCTCTAATCGGCTGGATTTACTATCTGGGGGGTGCTGTGGATGCAGGACGTGAGATACGGCTGTGCGAACACACCATCTTGGAATGATAGATGTTCGCCTGGAATAGAAACATCGGGCGCGACGAGCCATCACGATGGAACTACTTCCTCCCGTGATATTGGCTACAGTCTATTGCTAGGCAACGTGCATTGCATCAGCGCAGACACACTTTGCCTGGCGACTCGCCGCGCTCCGTATGTTCCTGTTGTGGCAACTTCAGATCATCGTGTTATGGGTTGTGCGACACTGTGACGGGGAACTGAAGCAGTTGGGCGACGACCTGGGTCGGCGCACCGACCGGCGCGAGATCAACCGGCTCTTGGAGCTGGTACACCGAACCCTGCGGCGGAAACACGGTGAGGTTGTCGTTGAGCAGTCTGGCGGTCTTGGTGTTCGACAGCACCAGCGGTGGGCCGCCTCCCGGCGGGCGCTCGATGGTTACCGTGAAGTCCAGAAACATCGTCTGGCGGAAGGTCGGCGGCAGATTTTTGATCAGCTCAAGCAGGCTGAGCGGAGTCACGTCAATATCGGCCTGGCTGATGGTGACATTGCCGAGCACCGGGCTATCCGCCGATACTTCGTGACCGATCACTTTCAGCTTGACGCCGCCGAGACCGCCAGCAATATTCGACTCGACGCGAACCTTGATGCCGCCTTTGAAGTCCAGAGTAATGATCCCGAGCACGTCCACTCGGAGCGGGACGTTGACAGCATAGCAGCTGCACGGGATTTCCAAACCGATCGGGGGGAGCAAACCCAGTAATGTCATGCTAGCCTCGACATTTGAGAATAGGAACGAGGGGGTGTCAGCTATCTGGATAGCTGTTCGCTATTCTCTACACGTTGGGGGGGGTGATCGACTGTGATGTCAACCAGTTCGGTCAGTGGTAAGCTGATTGACCGAACCCCTGTCGTGAGCACTGAGCGGTGTGCCCACAGAGCTGTCTCGCTTCACGCCCTGAGAGGGGATCAGAGACTGCACACTCCTTTACTATATTCAATAGTAGAGGTCATAAATATATGGTGAAAATAAAATTCTGTCAAGAGCAAGTTTATGGATAGAGGATCGGGCTGTGGGGACAGCCCAGCAGACGATTGCCAGCAGCCGGGACATGGAGCCCATTATAAAATGGCGTGATCGGTGGCGGGCTCCATGTCCTTGAGCACAGAGGCTCAAGCGTCATAGCTGTCTAATGTTCAGCGGCTTGCACTCTCGATCCGGCCGCTGCACCGGGCTAGATCAAACATCATCGGGTTGGCGGCGCAGACGCACCGTAACGCCTAGCCCGAGCATAAGTGCCAGGACGCCAAGCACGGTAAGGGCTGGCAGCAGTGAGCTACTCAAGCCGGTATTGGGCATAGTCGCTGGCACTGCGGCGGGCGATGCCGCCGTCGTTGCGGGCGCCGATGCGGCCGTTGCCGGCGACGCAGCCGGCGATTCCGTCGTGGCCGCTGCCCGCACGATCAGCGTCGCAACCATCCGAGGGTGGACCGTACAAAAGTATTCAAAGGTTCCCGCCGTGTTCAGCGTCACCGACTGAGATCCACCCGCCTCGATCTGTCCGGTGTCAAAAGAACCATCCCGCGCCGTTGCCGTATGCGGCGCTTGATCCGCATTGGTCCACGTGACCTGCGATCCGACAGGCACCTCCACGGAATCTGGGGTAAACGCGAAGTTCTGGATCTGGATGCTGGTCGCCGCCTGGCGCGCCGGGGCAGCGCGCACTCCTGCGGTTACGAGCCCGGCCATGACCAGCGCTACTACGCTAGCCAGGAGACCGACGAACCGCATGCGATGTGGGCGTGAGATCATCATACCCGTACTCCTTTACTCCGAGCATCGGAGCAGCTTCTGCCGAACTAGGCAGGCCAGTGATTCAGGAACGTACACATAGATGCTCATAGAAGTATTCGTAAAGGAGGTCGAGCCTGACTCTTTTGTTGGAGATGAGCTGGATCGAGGGAAGACCAGATCCAGCTCATTTGCCGCGATCGACTAGGCAGCCGCGCGATCGTTGTTGGCGTGCGTGAGCGTGCCACGCAGCTCGGAGACAATCTCGTACGAGCGCAGCCGCGCGGAGTGATCGTAGATCTGCGCCGTCACCAGCAGCTCATCGGCATCGGTCTCGGCGATAAACGCTTCCAGCCCGCGCCGGACGGTCTCGCGCGAGCCTACGACAGCATACTTGAGCACATGCTCAAGCCCCGCCAGCTCGATCGCCGACCAGCGCCCCTCAACCTGATCCAGCGGCGGCTGAAGCAGGCCGGGCCGTCCACGCCGCAGGTTGATAAACTGCTGCTGAAGCGAGGTGAAAAGCCAGCGTGCCTCGGCGTCGGTATCCGCCGCAATCACCGTAGCGCCCAGCATCACATACGGACGATCCAGCTCCTCAGAGGGCTGAAACTGGCTGCGGTAGATCTCCAGCGCCGGCAGCAGCAGATCCGGCGCGAAGTGTGAGGCGAAGGCAAACGGCAGGCCCAGCGCCGCAGCTAGCTGAGCGCTAAACAGGCTTGAGCCCAGCAGCCAGATCGGCACGTTCAAGCCGGCGCCCGGCACGGCTCGAATCGCCTGGCCCGGCGTGGCGGGACGGAAGTACGCCTGTAGCTCCTGCACATCCTGAGGAAACGACTCGGCGCGGGCCATGTGGTCGCGGCGCAGCGCTCGCGCGGTCGCCAGATCGGTACCCGGTGCGCGGCCCAGGCCAAGATCGATGCGGCCCGGATACAGCGACTCCAGCGTGCCAAACTGCTCGGCGATCACCAGCGGCGAGTGATTGGGCAGCATAATACCGCCCGCGCCAACCCTGATCGTCGAGGTGCCGCCGGCGACATAGCCGATCACCACCGACGTTGCCGCGCTGGCGATGCCGGGGATATTGTGGTGCTCAGCTAGCCAGTAGCGGTGATAGCCCCAGCGCTCGGCGTGCTGAGCCAGATCCAGCGTCGATCGAAAAGCCTGGGCGGCATCGCTACCCTGGACAATCGGCGCGAGATCGAGGACTGATAATGGAATTGTATTGCGATCGGGAATACCTAGCATGATCTCCATTCCTTTAGCTCGTTGATTCGCTCTACATACATAGTAGCAGGATGTTATGCTGGAATCACAAAAAAAGCGCCAGGATCGAGGTATTTCGATCCTGGCGCCTGATTATGCAACCTTGCCGCCTGCTACGCAGCGGCGCGCGTCCGGTAGTGGCGGCGATCCTCGGCATCATGGAACGCCGCGTGGATCAGGCTCCAGCCGTGGCTTCCGCGATACTCCGCGATAACCTGCCGGACCAGACAGCGCACCTGGATCTGCGAGTAGCCAAGCATCGTCGCCAGCCGCTGCATCCACGATTTGACATGTCTGAGATTGGCGTGATCGATCCGCCGGAAGAGCAGCGCGCTCAGCACCATCAGCCGCAGCGCCGGCTCGGGCTCGCCGAGCTGCGCCGCCAGCACGCCCAGCTGCGCAAAGGTTGTGGCCTCGCCCGCATGATCGCCAATCTGCTGCCACAGCACCAGCGCGTTCTCCAGCTTCAGCCGGGCGCTGCCTGTGCTGCCGCGCTTGAGATCTAGCGCCGCCAGCGTGCGCCACACATCCGCCGCCGCCGCTGGCTGCCGATCGCCCGCCACGACCAGCGTGCGCTCAAGCCAGTGCCGCGCCGTCTCGAAATCGCCGCGCATCGCGTAGGTCTGGCCGATCCAGCGCATGGGCGTGGGATGCAGCTCGTAGGCCAGCAGATCCTGGTTCAGATCTTCCAGATCGTCATCCAGGCCCCAGCGACCGAGCACATCGCTGAGACGGCAGGTGAGCGCCCGCGCCTGGCATAGCTCGCCGGCCGCCAGATAGTGACGCCGCGCCTCAAGCAAGCAGTCGAACCACGACAGGCCAAGCGTGTGCTCGCGTGACTCGTGCTCCAGTTCGACCAGCAGCGCCGCCAGCTCGCCGTGCGCCGCGCGATGCTCCTCAGCGCTGAACCGCTCCGGCGCGATCAGCCAGCGCCGCAGCCAGCGCGGCACCGACCAGAGATCCTCGCCAACCTCGGCGATCAGGCCGCAGAGATGCCATTCCTGCGTGTACGCCCGCGCCTGCTCGATCGAAACATGACAGAGCGCGGCCAGCATCGATACGCTGGCAGGAACATCACACAGCGCCGCCCGGCAGAGCGCCTGCTGCGAGACGGAGCTTAAGCGCCCATACAGCCAGCCGATCAGCGACTCGATCGGCGCCATGTCGGGCGGCGGCAGCACAGGATCTACACCAGCGGTTTCGCAGGGATTGGCCAGCAGCGCACGCAGATCTTCGACTGGAAGCTGGCGCAGCGCCGACCGGATCTGCTCCAGAAAGCGCGGCGCGGTCCCGCAGCGGCGGTAGATCTCGCGCAGCAGATGTGGCGGCAGTTCGCCCTGCTGGTAGCGCCGCTCCACGACGACATCGTAGAGCATGTGGTTAAGAAACGCGGCCTCAGCCATCTCGCCGACCTGCTGCACGGCAACAGTGCCCGGTAATCGCGAAAGATCGTTGGGCATCACCCGCGTGGTGATGATCACACGCGAGCCGCCCGTCAGGTGATAGCACAGATGCGTGTACAAAACCGCCAGCCAGGGCCGCCGAATCGTCTGCGTCTGGGGATGCAGATTCGCGTCGAAGCCGTCCAGCAGCAGCACAAAGCGACCACGGCTGAGCGCCAGCACCAGATGCTGAAGCCGATCGCGCAGCGGCAGACGCGGATCGCACAGTTTCTCGGCAGTATCCAGGCCGGCCGCATTAAAAGCGCTGGCGCAGATCTGAAAGAGTCGGGCGGCGGTCAGCGGCAGATGCGGACGGCTCACAATCGGGATCGGCGTGAGATCTTGCTCGGCCAGCGCGTGTGCTAGCGAGGTGGCCAGCACGCTCTTGCCGCTGCCGCTCGCGCCGGTCAGGATCACAGTCCGCAGTGAGCCGTTTTTAAGTCCCGGCAGCAGATGCTGGAAGGATCGCCGGCGCGCGATCAGGCTGGCCGCGCCGCCCTCGGTCAATCCCGGCAGCGGCTGCTGGCGCACATGCTGTCGCTCGATCGTGGGCTCAATCCGAGCCGGCGCCGGCGTCACGATCAGCGCTTGCGTCGTCGCGGCGTAGAGCACCGGCAGCGTCCAGCCGAGATCACCGCGCTGATCGCACACGCTGCGGATGGCGTGACGGGCGCGTGCCAGCGCATCGTCGATCGGCTCGGCCAGCGCCAGCTGCCGGTAGAAGGTCGCGGCGAATTGATTGGCGACCTCGTCGTCGAGCGAGCAGGCCCAGCTGACCGCCAGCGGAATCTCCTGCGCTACCAGCGTCTGGCATAGCCCGCCCACGGCCGCGATCGGCGGTGCTTTTTTGCCCCCGCTGCTGATGCACACGCACTGCACGCTACTGCCGGCCAGCACGCGCCGCAGGTCCGGCGCCGATCGTGGATCGGGCTGGCCGCGCTCGTCCTCGAACAAGAAGTACGACTGTGTGGGAATGCCTTCAAGCAGCGCTCCGCACTGCCGGCAGCCTGAGTCAGACGGCTGGCTCAGCATATGACAGACCGGGCAGATCCGCCCCAGCTGGCTCTGGCCCGCCAGATGCACGATATGCGGCTGAAATCGCGCAATCTGCTGCGCCAGCTCCTCGAAGGTACCGAGCGCTCCGGTCTCCACGCTGATATTCGGCCCGGCCTGTGCGATCGCCTGAAGCAGCGCCGCCTCCTCGCGCCGGCCGTCGAAGACGCTCTGGTTGCTGGGCGCACAGGCCATGAAGAGCACGCGCAGCGGTCCGGCCGGCAGCGTATGCTTGGTCTGATGGAGCAGCGCCTCGGGCCGGGGACAGTGGCGAATGCTAAAAGCCGGATCGAAGCTGATAAAATCGCTGCTCGGCGGGCGGAGCAGTTCCCAAGGTAGATTCAAGATCTCAGCCACGTCGGAGGCAATCACCAGCGTGCGGCGCATGCCGGGATGCATTCGCGCCCGCAGCCGCTCCCAGGCCGGAGCCAGCCAGAGATGAAACAGCTTTACGCCGAGCGCGCGCTGCTGATCCAGGGCAAAGCGCGCCACGCCGCCGCCCATATTAAACATGGTTGTATATTGGTTCGTCAGGCCGCGCAGGAGCTGCGTCTCGGCGATCGAGAGATGCTGGTTACGCAGAATCGGCCTGCCGTCGACATCGATCTGGAACTGAAACGCCCGCCGCGACGCGATAGCGGTCTCCTGGATCGATAAGGTTATCAGAGAATGCGTCATCATAGGTCCACAATCCGATCGCAACGAAGGGTGAAGATGTATGGCTATGTCGCTGGATGGCCCGGCTCAGCGCCGACGGGTGTGCTACGACCAGGCACGTGTCTTATCAAATTTTCGACTTCCTAAGAGCCATTCTACTGATGCACGCGCTCTATGAGCCGCAATTAACTTAACATCACGATGACAATAGCTCAGCCGTTCGTCCGGTGTGGCGCTAGGAAACGTGGCAAGGAACAAATGAACAAATACACAAAGGAACAAAGGAGCGAGTTTCTTTTTTGTTCGCCTGGTTCTCCGTTCTCCGTTCTGCCGTATAATCGGCGCGCATATCAATTCATCAATGAGAGCCTATGCCATTTGCAACGATCAACAATATTGTGCTCTACCATGAGCTGCACGGCCCGAACGACGCGCCGCCGCTGGTGCTGATCGCAGGACGATCGTCGGAGTACAGCGCCTGGCTGCCGAATCTGCGCGACTTGAGCAAAGCCTTTCGCGTGCTGGTCTTCGATCATCGCGGCGTGGGCAAAAGCACCGTCTCGACGCCAGGCTACACTATCCGCGACATGGCCGGCGATACGCTTGGGCTGATGCGACGAGTCGGGTTTGAGCGCGCGCACGTGGTCGGCGCGTCCATGGGCGGGTACATCGCTCAGGAGCTGGCGCTGCTGGAGCCGCAGCGGATCGGCGCGCTGGTGCTAGCCGGCACGGTTGCGCACAGCGACGCCTGGCTCGACAACGTGTGGACGATGACCCAGCGTCTGGCTGCCAGCGAGGAGCTGCGCGAGATCCGTGTGCGGCTGAGCCTGCTGCTGAGCTTCAGCCCCGATTTTTTGAGCCGGCCCGGCACGCTGGATGGCCTGGTGCATTACGGTGTAGACAAGCCCGCGCATCAAACGCCCGAAGGATTACAAGGACATATTGTCGCCTGCCGCAGCCACGATACACGTGGGCGGCTCAGCAAGATCGCCGCGCCGACGCTAGTGCTGGCCGGAGAGCAAGACATGTTGATGCCGGTCGATCGAGTTCGGCGGCTGGCGGAGCAGATTCCGGGCGCGGCCTTTCAAACATTGCCGGGTGGCCACTCGTTTATGACCGAGTCATCGGATGAGTTCAATCACGTTGTGAGCGAGTTTCTGGCCGAGCACAGCAGCTAGACGCCTTCACGAAAGAGGAGTTATGTCAAATCAATCAACGTTAAGCTTTGGCGTGCCGCAGCCCGAGCAGCATGAAGAGCTAAACCGCCTGCTGACCGCCGCGCTGCATATTCCAGCGCCAAGTATGGTGAACTGGATCGAAGGGCTGGGACAGGAGAATATGCGGCTGGTCCAGCGCGATCAGCGGGTTGTCGCCGGGCTGGGACTGATCCATATGGGCCAGTGGTTCGGCGGTCGTCGCGTGCCGATGGCGGGCGTGACGGCGGTGGGCGTCGCGCCGGATCAGCGTGGCGGCGGCGTGGGATCGCTGCTGATGCGCGGGATGCTCGAAGAGCTGCACGGTCAGGGCGTCGCGCTATCGACGCTTTATCCCGCGACACTCTCGTTCTACCGCAAGTTTGACTATCTGCGCGCCGGCTATCGCCTGACCTATGAGCTGCCGCTGGCGACGATCGACGTGGATGAGCGCGACGGCGAGCTGGTGCCGATCACACCTGAGCACTATCCCGATCTGAAGCGCCTCTACGAAGAGCGCGCCCGGCAAAGCGCGGGTAACCTGGATCGGCCCGACTGGATGTGGCAGGCGCGGCTGGAGCCCAAGGACAGCCCGGCGTTTCGCTTCCTGGTTGTCAACGAAGGCCGCCTGGAAGGCTACGTCATTTTCACCCAGAGCACTCGCAGCGAGCCGCTCCAGGTCGCCGATCTATGCGCGCTGACGCCCACAGCCGGCCGGCGTCTGCTTACGCTCTTCGCAGGCTATCGCACGATGGTCGAGCATGTTGTGTGGAGCGGCGGGATATTCGATCCCTTGCTGTATCTGCTGGGCGAGAACCTGGTCGCCGGTCGGGCCAAGGTCAGGATCACACGGCCATTGGAGTGGATGCTGCGCATTGTCGATGTGGGCGCGGCGCTGAGCCAGCGCGGCTATCCCGCGGGACTCAACGCCGAGATCCATCTCGATCTCCACGATCCGCTGCTGCCGGGCAACAACGGTCGCTGGGTGCTGCATGTCGCCGATGGTCAGGGCAGCGTCGAGGCCGGCGGCACTGGTCGCGTAGTGCTGGGCGTGGCCGAGCTGGCGGCGATCTACAGCGGCTTTATGGCTCCCAGCGAGCTGCGCGCGATCGGCGCAATTCGCGGCTCCGACGAGGATCTGGCGCTGCTGGGCGCGGTGTTCAGCGGGCCTCAGCCGTGGATCGGGGATATGTTCTAAGGGCGGAGAACCTAGAACCCAGAACCTAGAACCTAGAACCCAGAGATCTGAAAAGTACCAAAATCCCCCTCGCCTGTCGCAACCGAGGCGGAGGCCCGGCGAGGTTCGGGGCAGGGGGACGGCACGCCAGTGCCAGGGGCTGAGGGCCTGATAACACCAAGAACTTAGAACCAAGCAAGTACCAAATTCCCCCTCGCCTATCGCAATGGGCGAGGGGGAGGCACGCCAGTGCCAGGGGCTGAGGGCCTGCAACAAAGAACAAACGATCAGAATTCTTTTTGTTCCCTTGTTCCCTTGTTCCTTTGTTCCCTTACTTGCGCGCAGCGCTGATTAACCCTTGACATGCGGCGGCGTATTGCCGAACACGCGCGGTATCACCGTCGTCGGCGCGGCCCAGCGCGCGGCATTAGCGATCACGCGCTGCACATCGGGATGATGGTAGGTCGGCAAGGTCTCATGGCCGGGACGGAAATAAAAGATCTTGCCCGCGCCGCGCGTGTAGCAGCAGCCGCTGCGAAACACCTCGCCGCCGCTGAACCAGCTGATGAAGACCAGCGTCTCGGGCGGCGGCACATCGAAATGCTCCCCGTACATCTCCTCATGCTCGATCGTAATAAACTGATCGAGACCAGCGGCGATCGGATGCTCCGGCGCGACCACCCACAGCAGCTCGCGGTCGTCGCTCTCGCGCCACTTGAGATCGCAGCTTGTGCCCATCAGCCGCTTGAAGATCTTGGAAAAATGCCCGGAGTGCAGCACGATCAGGCCCATACCGTCCAGCACGCGCTGCTGCACCCTGTCCACGATCTCATCGCCGACATCCTTGTGCGCCATATGGCCCCACCAGATCAGCACATCAGTCGCGGCGAGCACATCTTCGGTCAGGCCATGCTCGGGCTGATCCAGCGTCGCGGTGCGGACCTCAAAACCCTGCTCGCGGAGAGGGGCGGCGATGGCAGCATGAATGCCCTCAGGATAGACTGCGGCAACTTTCGGATTATTTTGCTCGTGACGATACTCGTTCCAGACAGTGATCCGTACCTGCTCGCTCATGCTCCATTCTCCCTTATAGCAGACTTGCCTGTTGATGATCCTCAGCCGCGATCGATCGCGGCCGGGCCTATGGTACCACACTCGCCGGGGTAGCTCGCCGCGACGCGCTGCCGGCAAAGTTCTGCTATCCTTGTGAGCCATAACATATCAAGGAGGGCGCAATGGCGCGTACAATTCGATCACCTCGAAGTACTACTCGAAGCTGCAAGGGCTGGATTCAGGAAGCTGCGCTACGGATGCTGATGAATAATCTCGATCCCGATGTGGCGGAAGATCCGCAGCAGCTGATCGTTTATGGCGGCACGGGCAAGGCCGCTCGCAGCTGGGAGGCGTTCGACGCGATTGTGCGGGCGCTCCAGCAGCTGGAGGACGACGAAACGCTGCTGATCCAATCCGGCAAGCCGGTGGCCGTCTTCCGCAGCCACGCCGACGCGCCGCGCGTGCTGCTGGTCAACAGTATGCTCGTTCCCAAATGGGCCGATTGGGAGCAGTTCCGCTCGCTTGAGGCCAGCGGCCTGACGATGTACGGCCAGATGACTGCCGGATCGTGGATCTATATCGGCACGCAGGGCATTCTGCAAGGCACATACGAGACGCTGGCCGAGCTGAGCCGGCAGCACTTCGGCGGAACGCTGCGCGGGCGCTGGGTGCTGACCGGCGGTCTGGGCGGCATGGGCGGCGCGCAGCCGCTGGCCGTCACCATGAATGAGGGCGTCGCGCTGGTGGCCGAGGTCGATCAGCATCGTATGCAGCGGCGGCTTGAGACCGGCTATCTGGATCAGGCGGTCGATACGCTTGAGGAGGCGATGACGCTGGTCGAGGCGGCGGTTCGTGAGCAGCGGCCGCTTTCGGTGGGCGTGCTGGGCAACGCGGCCGACATCTTCGCCGAGCTGGCGCTGCGTGAGCTGACGCCGGACGTCGTCACCGATCAAACGTCGGCGCACGACGAGCTGACCGGCTACGTTCCCGCCGGCATGAGCTACGATGAGGCGCTGGCCCTGCGTCAGTCCGATCCCGGCGGCTACGTTCAGCGCGCTCGCGAGACGATGGGCCGGCAGGTTGAGGCCATGCTGCGCATGCAAGAGCGCGGCGCGATCGCCTTCGACTACGGCAACAACATTCGCGCACAGGCCAAGCTGGTCGGCGTCGAGCGCGCCTTCGATATTCCCGGCTTTGTGCCGGCCTTTATCCGCCCGCTCTTCTGCGAGGGCAAAGGCCCCTTCCGCTGGGTGGCGCTCTCGGGCGATCCCGAAGATATTTACCGCACGGATCAGGCGATCCTTGAGCTGTTCCCCGACGACGAGCCGCTGCATCGCTGGATTCGCCAGGCGCAGGAGAAAGTACATTTCCAGGGATTGCCCGCGCGGATCTGCTGGCTGGGCTACGGCGAGCGTGCCAAAGCCGGGCTGCGCTTCAACGAGATGGTGCGGCGCGGCGAGGTTTCCGCTCCGATCGTGATCGGCCGCGACCATCTCGACGCGGGATCGGTTGCGTCGCCCAACCGTGAGACCGAGGCTATGCGTGACGGCTCGGACGCGATCGGCGACTGGCCGATCCTGAACGCGCTGATCAACGCGGTCAACGGCGCGAGCTGGGTTTCGGTCCATCACGGCGGCGGCGTCGGAATCGGCTACTCGCTGCACGCGGGCATGGTGATCGTCGCCGACGGCACCGACGAGGCCGACCGGCGACTTGAGCGCGTGCTCACCAGCGATCCCGGCATGGGTGTGGTTCGCCACGTCGACGCGGGCTACGAGCGCGCCGTCGAGGTAGCGCGTGAGCGGGGCGTCAAGATTCCGATGCTGGACCAGGAATCGATCTAGACTGAGCGCCCGTCGCGGCGTGCCGCAGATCACTTTGGGAAGCGTCGCCGGCAATGAGCGTGAATTTTGCCAGGATGAGCGTCCGGCGAAGATGTCGCCGGACGACGCGAAAAGGGGCATAATTGAAGCGAGCATAGTCGATCGGAGGGGCACGCCTGAACCGTTCATCAACCGTGATCAAGGAGATTTCTATGAATACCCGTCACCTCGTCGACCCCGAGCTTATCCCGGTGCTTGATCAATTCCCCCAGATTCAGCTGACGACGGAAAGCCTGCCCATGATCCGCGCCAACAGCGCCGCTATGCGCGCGAACATCCCGGTGCCCGAAATTCCCAACCTTGCCGTGAGCGAGCAGCATGTGCCCGGCCCCGAGGGCGCGCCGGATGTGCGCATCCTGCTCTAC
>DASWTW010000332.1:0-11857 GCA_036401895.1 Herpetosiphonaceae bacterium
ACGACCGTGACATTGAGCGGTATGTCAGGAGCTTCTAGCAATTTGCCCAAAAAGCAGCGCCCCCACAGATTAAACTGTGAGGGCGCAAGCCAGGAGCAATCTGTTGGCGAATCAGGAGCAGCTACGCTCCACGGGCAGCGCGCGCCTGACGCATAATCTCACGCAGCTGCTCAAGATGTGAGTCTTCGTGGAACAGGCCCAGCAGAAAGCGCGCGCGGGCATCCATTGGGCCGAAGCGCGGGATCGGCGTGGAAGTTACGTCAAGATGCGGCTGGCTCGGCCAGGTGTTAAAAAAGGCATTGCGTATGCGACGGCTTTCTTCCAGCCGCTCACGCACCTGCTCAATCGTCGTCACAGTTGTCCAGAGCGTCTCATAGCGTGAGCGCCCTTCGACCGGCACGCCACGCGCCAGCGACGAGGCGAGCGCCGCGCCTTCCTCGGAGCTCGCCGTGGTATGCACAACCACATGGCCCAGCGTCCAGGCAATATTCGCCTCGTCTGGAGACGCCGAGAACGTGTCGTTTGCGGCCGGATCTTGCGGCTCAAACACCACATCGGCGTCAGTCGCATCCTCGATGATCGACAAAATCGTATCGACCATCTCGTCGGACAATTTGCGGAGATCGTCAACCGTCAGATCTTGGGCCAGATCCGCCAGCGTCGTCTGGCCCGTGCCAATACCAGAATAATCGAGCATAGATCTTCCTCTAGTAAAACGCGCAGACAAAGGCGGTCTGGACACTGTGTGCTCGGCTCAGACCGCCAGGCAATTCATAGCCATCACGCTACCACAAGGCCAGCCAGAAAACTAGCCGCGCTCGTCGATCGGAACGTACTTGACATCCATAGGGCCGGTGTACAGCGACTCCGGGCGCATAATGCGATTGTTCGCCATCTGCTCGATCACATGCCCCGTCCAGCCGGCCACACGGCTGATCGCAAAGATCGGCGTGAAGAAGTCGACCGGAATGCCGAGCACGTGATAGGTCGAGGCCGAGTAGAAGTCGACGTTGATCGGCAGGTTCGGCTTCAGCTCGCCCATGCGATTCTCGATCTGCTCCGACAGCTCGTACCACAGCGAGTTGTCGTTGGCCTCGCCGACATCTTTGGAGATCCGGCGCAGGATCAGCGCGCGCGGATCGTCGGCGCGATACACGCGGTGGCCGAAGCCGGAGATCTTCTTTTTGTTAGCCAGCGCATCGTCCAGCCAGGCCGAGGCGCGATCGGGCGATTTCACATCCTTAAGCATGCGCATGACCTGCTCGTTCGCGCCGCCGTGGAGCGGGCCTTTGAGCGCGCCGACAGCCGAGGTGATCGACGAGAACATGTCCGAAAGCGTCGAGGCTGTCACCCGCGCCGCAAACGTCGAGGCATTCAGGCCGTGGTCGGCGTGCAGAATCAGCGCGATGTCCAGCACGCGCGCCGAGCGCTCGTTGGGCGCCTCGCCGTTGAGCATGTACAGGAAGTTGGCGGCGTGGCTGAGATCGTCTCGCGGCTGGAGCACTTCCTTGCCCTCGCGGATGCGGCCCCAGGCGGCGATGATCGATGGGAAGCTGGCCGTCAGACAGATCGCGTGCTTGACGAGCGCCTCCTGGGCGGTGTTGTCGGCATCTTCTACAAAGCCGGCCAGCGCCGAGACTGCCGTACGCAGCACGTGCATGGTCGTGGTGGTCTTGGGCAGCTTCTGCATGATCTGCACCAGCTCATCGGGAATGCCGCGCTGGGCCTTGAGCTGCGCTTCCAGCTCCGAGAGTTGCTGACGATTCGGCAGCGTGCCATGCCAGAGCAGGTAGATCGTCTCCTCAAAGGTCGAGTGCTCAGCCAGCTCGTTGATCTCGATGCCCTGATAGAACAGTCGCCCATTCTGGCCGTCGATATAGCTAATTGCCGTCTTGGCCGCAATAATTCCTTCCAGGCCCTTTTCAGCAGGCGTAGCGTCAACCGCCTTATTCGTCATTGAATTGCTCCTTAAAACTATATCCTCCGGGCCACATCCTGGCGCAGTAGGGCTCTGAGGCTTTGATATGCCGCAAACCAGATTAGTCGTATGCTCATTATAGCATGACTTATTCGTGCTCCCGCGATGCTTTGCCCTTACAGCAGCACAGGATGTGCCATCGGGCGAACAAAGGAACAAAGGAGCCAGGGAACAAAGGAACAAAGGGGTGGAGAAGCTGTAAGCCTTTGCTTGGTGAACAGGCCCGCACCCCCTAGCCCCTGCCCCGAACGTCGGCGGGCTTCCACCTCCGTTTCCTTCTTCACAGGCGAGGGGGAATGTGGTACTTGCTTTTGTTCTTGAGCAGGCCCTCACCCCCGCCCTTCGGGCACCCCCTCTCCCGCTGTAGCAGGAGAGGAGGAATGTGGTACTTGCTTTTGTTCTTGGTTCTCTTGTTCTTGGTTCTCTTGTTCTACTCCGGTTCTAGGTTCTTGGTTCTCTTGTCCCTTCGCTTATGCTACACTGCGCATCACATCCCCTTTGAACAAGGAGGCACGATGGGACGGCTTGTGTTGCGGCTGGTGATAACGGCAGCCGCGCTGCTGATTGCGATCGCGGTGATAAACGGCGTGGATCTCGTGGGCGTCGCGCCGGGCGAGCTGCCGTCGGCTCAAACGCTGATCAACCTGCTGATCGTCGCGGTCATCTTTGGCCTGGTCAACGCGATTATTCGCCCGATTCTCAAAGGCATGACCTGCGCGATCACCTTTTTTACGCTGGGCCTGTTTATCTTTGTGATCAACGCGCTGATGTTGCTGCTGACCTCATTCATCGCCCAGCAGTTCGACATCGGCTTTACCGTCGACGGCTTTGTTCCGGCGCTGCTCGGCTCGATCGTGATCTCCGTGGTCAGCGTGGTGCTGTCGATCTTCGTTCCCGACAAAGAAGACTAGCCGCTGGCATGAGATGTGGAAGGCAAGCGCAAAATCGCCGCACGCGACGGTTATAGTATAATAAGCAGACTTGAAGGAGGAACAACCAGCTATGGCTGAGCGAATGACCGAGCTCGATCTGGTGGTCGGCTCGATGATTACCACCACGCCTCAAGAAGACCGCGAGGCGTACGAGGAAGAGCGCGAATGGCTACAGGACGTGCAGGATCTTCTGCGCGAGGAGGGCGTTGAGGTAGATCTGCTGGCGCAGCCCGGCACCGAGGTTTGGGAAGGCGGCATCGAGAGCTTCTACGATCTCTACCAGCTGCGTCGCCTGGCCGCTCACCTGGAGCGCGGCAACGATGTGCAGGCGCTGCTCAACGATCAGAACGTAGACGGCGAGGACGTCGACGATCTGCTGGCAGACATCTGGGACGAAGAGGCCGAGACGCGCTTTCCACACTTGATCAAGCATCAGGGCGACGGTGGCTACTATCTGCCCGCCGACTTCGCCGAGCCGATCTGGGTCGACTACGGCGACGAGGAAGATGAGGACGTGGAGCTGCTGGAGGAAGACAGCGCGGTTTCATTCGGCTCGTCGTATGCGCTGATGCGCGAGCTGACCGAGATCGAAAACCTCTTCCAGCAGGCAAACGTGCCCGCTGGTGGCGCGAGCCGGGCGCTGGAGGTGCTCAAGACCGCAGCGCAGCAGAGCATCGACAACGGGCTGCCGGTTATTCTCTGGTAGATCAGCGGCCCTCACTCTGCCCTGCTGCCGTCAGCAAGACGACACCTACGGCGCAGAGTGAGGGCTTTACGCTACCAGCCCCAGGTTCCAGGCCCGCCTTTGAACGGCCCCACAATATTTTTGGTGATCCAGCCGCCGTAGAAATCGCCCTCTTGCGCCTGCACCAGCTCTCCATCCACCAGACACGCGTCCATCTTGCTCGGGTAGAACGCCAGATGATCCTGGATTACGCTGAAGCCAGTCGTCGGGCTGGGATACGACCACGCAATGGTTGAGGCGGATTTGTCGCCAACCCGGATGTGATAATAGATAGCGGTGCCTTTGAACTCGCACTGCGTCTGCTGAGATGCCGACACCAGATACTCAAGCTTCACATCTTCTGGCGGGATATAGTAGGTGGGCGGATGGCTGGTCTCAAGCACCCGCTTGGCACGCCGCGTATCAGCCACAATCACGCCATCAAAGATCACCTGCACGTGTTGCTCGGTCGCTTCAACTCGCGGCGGCCGGGGATAATCCCAGACCGACTCTTGCCCTTCCTTTGGCTCTTGGCGCTGCACTCTTGTCATGATCGTTGCTGCACTTCCCTTAGCTAGTGAGACCCTGCTTCCAGTGTACCACCGCCTCGGTTTATGCAGCCCAACTCTCCACTGCGCCCACACGACAGCGGGGAGCACATACCGTACTCCCCGCTGTATGACTTGTTTTAGCTTGCCACAGCTACTGTCCGAACCAGGCGTTTTGCCAGGCTTGAAGCTGCTGTATCTCAGCCTCCTGCGCCTGAACGATCGCGACCGCCAGCTGCCTAAGCTCGGCGTGCTCGGCCTTGGTCTGCGCCTCGTTCGCCATATCGACCGCGCCGTCATGGTGGCTGATCATCGCGGTGATAAAGCGCTGATCGAAGGGGATTGAGCTATCGCTCGAAAGCTCCATGTCGCCCATGTGTCCACCTGTGCCGCCAGTAGGAGCCAGATCGGGATACCACTGCTGCCGCCACGCCGTCATCTGCTCGATCTCGGCGGTCTGGGTCGCAATAATATTTTGTGACAGCTGCTTGATCTCCGGCCGCTGGCTTTCTTTGAGCGCCTGCTCCGCCATCGCCACCGCGCCCTGGTGATGCAGCGTCATACCGTCGATAAACTGCGCATCGTACGGTCCGCTGTTTGTGTGCGTGTCGCTGTGGGCCGCTCCTGAGCCTGTGTCGTGGCTATGGTCGCTTTCTGCCTGCTGGGCGCCGCAGCCGGCTAACACCACAGCCAGGAGCAGCAGCACGATCTGTTGTACTCGACGCATGGACCATCCTTTCATCAAAACGTTTGATAGTTCGCGTTACAGCGAGGTCGCCGTCGTAAAAACCTGCAATAGCTCGCCGAGCTTGTGCTGTCGCTCGGCTACCTGATCGCTGCGCACGGCATCGGTGACACAGCCTTTCAGATGATCCGCCAGAATCCGTGTATTGAAGCGCTGCAAGGCAGCTTTAGCACCCTGGGCCGCCTGAATAATCTCGATGCAGTACGCTTCGGCCTGCACCAGCTGCTCGATCTGCTGCACATCGCCCTCGATCTGCCTGAGGTATTCCGGGCGAGGAATCGACAAGTGCTGGCCGTGCTCCTCGCCTGCCGTCAGCGGCGCATAGATCTGGAGTAGCTCCCCGACAACCCGCTCGCGCTCGGCCTCGTCCTCGCTACGGATCGCATCCGTGACACAGGTAGCGAGATGATGCTCCAGCACCACGGCGCTAAACTTGTCCAGCGCGGCCTGCACCGCCTGCACCTGCTTGATAATGTCGATACAGTAGGCACCTTCGCGCTCCATGCGCTGCACGCCCCGAATGTGCCCTTCGATCGAGCGCAGACGGGCGATACGGCGTTGTGTATCGTTCATAGATGCTCCTTATGAGAAGCGCAGCGAAAAGAGATTGGATTCAGGCCCTCACCCGCGTCTCGTTTCACTCGCCACCCCTTCTCCCGTTGCAACAGGAGAAGGGGTGTTTTGGTACTTCTCTCTGGTTCTTGGTTCTTGGTTCTCGCTTTGTTCCCTTGTTTCTTTGTTCCTTTGTTCTCTTTTAGGCGTGCGCCTCTTGTACGTGTACCGGCCGCGATTCGTCCGGTTGCAGCTGTAGGCCGCGCAATGTCTGGGCATTGAGCGCCACAATAATCGTCGAGAGCGACATGAGCACGCCGCCGACCCAGGCCGGAAGCACAATCCCGACGTTCGCCAGTACGCCCGCAGCCAGCGGCAGCGCGATCGCATTATAGCCGACCGCCCAGGCCAGGTTTTGCACCATCTTGCGGTAGCTCGCTTTGCTCAGCTTCATGATGCGGGCGATGTCACGCGGATCGTTCTTGACCAGCACAATGCCAGCCGAGGCCCGCGCTACGTCGGTGCCCGCGCCGATCGCGATGCCGACGTCGGCCTGCGCCAGCGCCGGAGCATCGTTCACCCCATCGCCGACCATCGCCACCTTCGCGCCGCCGCGCTGTAGCTCACGGATCTTCTCGGATTTGTGCTCGGGCAGCACTTCGGCAAAGTAAGTGCTGATGCCAAGCTCACTTGCCACCCAGCGCGCCACGTCCTGGCTATCGCCGGTCAGCATGGCCACACTCACGCCCTGCGCGTGCAGCGTCGCGATCGCCTCGCGGCTCTCCGGCCGGATCACATCCGCCAGTGCAAAGGCCGCCACCACCTGCCGATCGTCGAGCAGGTAGACCACAGTCTGGCCACGCTCGCCCCACTGGCGCGTCTGCTCGGCAAACTCCTGCGGCAGCGTCACGTCTTCGGCTTCCAGCAGTCGCGGCCCGCCAACTTTGAGCACACGACCATCGACCGTCGCCTGGACGCCGCGACCCGGCAGCGATGCAAAGTCGGAGACGACCGGCAGGGCAGCGCCGCGCTCCTGCGCCGCCCTCCGCAGCGCCTGAGCCACAATATGCTCGCTGTCACCCTCGATCGCTGCCGCGATCGCCAGCGCCTGGTCTTCGCCAACCGCATTCGTAGCCGCAATGCCAACCAATCCTTGCTCGCCGCGCGTCAGCGTTCCAGTCTTATCGAAGACCACGGTGTTCAGATTGCGCGCCTCTTCCAGCGCCAGCCGATCGCGCACCAGAATGCCGTTGCGGGCCGAGAGCGTGGTCGAGATCGCGATTACGAGCGGGATCGCCAGGCCCAGCGCATGAGGGCAGGCAACCACCAGCACGGTTACGACGCGCTCAAGCGTGTAGTTGTCGAAGCCGCGCGCCAGCGTCCAGCCGATCAGTGTCAGCAGCGCCACGCCGATCGCGACAAAGGTCAGATAGAACGCGGCCCGATTGGCCAGATCCTGCGCCCGGCTGCGGCTATTCTGAGCTTCCGCCACCAGCCGCATAATACCCGAGAGCGTGGTCTGCTCGCCTGTGCGCGTGATCTTCACCCGCAGCGAGCCGCTGCCGTTGACGGTTCCGGCGATCACCTCGTCGCCCGAGCGCTTGCGTACCGGCTTGCTCTCGCCCGTGATCATCGCCTCGTTCACCTGGCTCTCGCCGTCGACAACTTCGCCGTCGGCTGGAATGCTCGCGCCGGGCCGCACCAGGACACGATCGTTGTCGCGCAGCGCGCCGACCGGCACCTCCTCGGTACGGCCATCGACAATCCGCTCGGCGGTATCCGGCAGCAATTTGGCCAGCTCGTTGAGCGCGCTCTGCGCACTGCCGACCGCGCGCATCTCCATCCAGTGGCCCAGCAGCATGATCGTGACGAGCGTTGCCAGCTCCCAGTAGAAATCCATGCCCTCGACCAGGCCAAAGGTCACGGCCACGCTGTAGAAATAGGCCGTGCTGATCGCCAGCGCCACCAGTGTCATCATGCCCGGCGCGCGATTCTTCAGCTCGCCGACGGCGCTGGACAGAAAGACCCAGCCGCCGTACCAGTAGATGATGCTACCCAGCACAAACGGCAGATAGTCGGAGCCGGGAAACTGCGGCGCGGTGTAGCCGAACAGTTCCTGGAATAGATGCGCGTAGATCAGCACCGGGATCGTCAGGATCAGCGAGATCCAGAACGGACGCTTGAACATCGCCTCGGAGTGTCCCGCGTGGCCGCTGTGATCGGCGTGGCTGGTATGGCCTGTATGTGTCGCATGAGCCGAGTCGTGGCTGCCGTGTACTGCAACTTCCGGGCTACTCTGCTGCATAGCCTGATGGCTGTCATGGCCGCCCTGTCCATGATGTACATGCTGCTGATGGTTATGCTCGGTCATAGTTTTGGTTCCTTTCCCTACCCCCCCTGGGAGGGGATCTATGAGCGAGTATAGACCAGCTTCAGGCAATGTGCCATAGGCTTAATCGCCTAACAGCTGCACTGAGCTATTTGGCGCACGACCTACGCCGTGGGCGTTTGGTACACTGTGACGGAGTGTGTAAAGCGATTCAGGAGCAATAGATGAGCGATGAAACTACCACCGGACGCGCGGCGAACACGATCAAGACGATCAAAGTTCACGCTCGTAACGAGGATTTTCGGATTATTCAGCTACACGGCAATCTGTTTGTGTGCGCCAAGGCCAACGGCAGCTGCTGCTGTGGCTGGGAAGAGAAAGGCCGCGCGCCGATCAACCAGGCGCTCTACGAGTCGGAGTGGGAGCGTCGCAAGATCCGCAACAAGCTGCATCTGACCTTTACCGGCTGTCTGGGACCCTGCGCCACAGGCAACAACGCGCTGCTTCAGCTGTTCGGCCAGTCGATCTGGCTCAAAGATCTCAACGACGACAGCTTGATTCCCGCGATCTTTGACTACATCGAGGCAATGTTACACGCGGAGCGCGTCCTCACACCGCCGCCGGCGCTCGCCGAGCATGTATTTCTGCGCTATCTCCCGGCGCCGAGCGATAGCCCGGATCTTGTGCTGGCCCCGGCGCAGGAAGACGACGGCGGCCTTGAGCGGCTCGATCCGGTCTGCTTGATGGATGTTGATCCGGCGACGGCGCGCTGGTCGTCGGAGTACAACGGACGCACCTACTATTTCTGCGCTCCCGCCTGCAAAAAAAGCTTTGACCGCGAGCCGGCAGCCTACGCGACCGCCTGATGCTTGTGGAGCGCGAGGTTTGACGCGCTCCATCCAGCCCTTTATACTTTCCACAACAGCTAACACGATTTTTGAGCAGCCGCGAGCGGATCTTCCGTGATGTGGTTTGTTTTTTGTTTGATGTGGAGTGACTATGAAAATTGGCATTATTGGGCTACCCAACAGCGGTAAGACTACGGTCTTTAACGCGCTGACCGGCGGCAGCGCCGAGACGGCGGCGTATTCCTCGGGCCAGCTTGAGCCGAACATCGCCACCGTGAAGGTTCCCGACGAGCGCCTGAATACACTGGCGCAGATGTACAAGCCCAAAAAGATCACCTTTGCCGATGTGCAGTATATCGATGTGGCCGGGCTCAGCGGCGATCGCAAGGGTGGCGGGCTGCCGGCGGCGTTTCTCAACTACATCGCGCAGGTGGACGCGCTGCTACATGTGGTGCGCGCCTTTGAAGATGCGAGCGTGCCGCATCCCGAGGAGACCGTCAATCCCGCGCGCGACATCGAGACCGTCGATCTGGAGCTGATGTTCTCCGACATGGCGATCATCGAGCGGCGGCTTCAGCGCATCGAGCCGGAGATCAAAAAGATGACCGGCAAGGAAAAAGAGCTGCGCGTGCAGGAGCGCGATGTGCTGACGCGGCTACAGGCCGGCCTGGAACAGAACGTTCCAATCCGCGACCAGGAAATGTCGGTGGACGAGGAGAAGATGCTGCGCGGCTTTCAGTTTCTCTCGGCCAAGCCGGTCTTGATCGTGCTCAACGTCGGCGAGGCGCAGCTCAACCAGGATCTCGCCAGCACGATCGAGTACAAGCACCAGAAGGCGGCAGTCACGCAGCTGGCGGGCAAAGTCGAGGCTGAGATTGCACAGCTCGACGAGGCCGACGCCGAGCTGTTCCTGGCCGATCTCAACATCTCGGAGCCGGCCCGCGACCGCGTGATCGAGCAGTCGTACAATCTGCTGGGCCTGATCTCGTTCCTGACGGCCGGACCCGACGAGGTGCGCGCCTGGCCGCTGCGTCAGAACACGCCCGCTGTGGAGGCCGCCGGCGAGATCCACTCCGATATTCAGCGCGGCTTTATTCGCGCCGAGATCGTGGCCTTCGACGACCTCATCGCCGCCGGCTCGATGACCGAGGCCAAGAAGCGCGGCACCGTGCGCATGGAAGGCAAGACCTACATCGTCAAAGACGGCGATATTTGCAACTATTTGTTCAACGTGTAAAGCACGAAGAACCTAGAACCTAGAACCCAGAACCTAGGAGAGACCGGTTTTTAGGTTCTAGGTTCTATTCAGGGAGGAGCTATGTTCGACGAGACCAGCGCTCGCGCGATTCTGCATGAGTGGGTCGATTCCGAAAGCCTGCGCAATCACTGCGAGTCTGTCGCTGCGTCGATGCGCCATTTTGCGCGCAAGCATGGGCAGGACGAGGGGTTGTGGGGCGCGGTCGGGCTGCTGCACGATATGGATTACCAGAAGTGGCCAAACTACGAGCAAAGCTCGACCGAGGGCCACCCGTTCGTCGGCGTGGCCTGGCTGCGCGAACGTGGCTGGCCCGAGGAGGTCACCCGCGCGATTCTTTCTCACGCCAACTATAGCGGCGTGCCGCGCGAAACGCTGATGGAAAAAACACTCTACGCCGTCGACGAGCTGTCGGGCTTTGTCACCGCCGTCGCGCTGGTGCGGCCGACCAAGAGCGTCCACGATGTCGAGGTCAAATCGGTCAAGAAGAAGCTCAAAGACAAAGACTTCGCGGCCAAAGTCAATCGCGAGGACATCACGCAGGGCGCGGAAGAGCTGGGCGTGCCGATCGACGAGCTGATCGCAGAGGTCATCGCCGCGCTGCGAGCCGCCGCGCCGCAGCTTGGGCTCGAAGGCCGCACTAGCCCTTAGACCGTTAGCAGAGCGGGCGGCGTGGAGTAAGATAAGCAGCAGTGATTTAGCGATCCGCGCCGAACACGGGCGCGAACAGCGGAGGAAATCGCCTATGTCCTCGATTGCACTCCACGACGACAGCTATCGCCGCGATCTTGGCGATCGCCTGGTGCTGCGCTGGTCCACGCCCGCCGATACGGATGAAGTAGCGCGGCTATACAGCAACGTTTTTCGCCAGCGGGTCAGCCAGCCGCCCAACCGAACGATCGCCGCCTGGACGCGCGTAATGATCAGCGGCGAGCATCCGCTGCTGGGCCCAACCGACTTCGCGGTCGTGGAGGACACCGGCCAGCAGCAGCTCGTCGCGGCGACCAATCTGATGCGTCAGGTTTGGAGCTACGCCGGCATTTCGCTGCCAGTCGGCCGTCCCGAGGTCGTCGCCACCGAGGCCGAGCATCGTCATCGGGGCCTGATCCGCGCGATCTTCGAGCTGATCCATGCCCGCAGCGCGGCGCGTGGCGATCTGGTGCTGGCCATCACCGGCATCGGCTACTACTACCGCCAGTTCGGCTACGAGTACGCGCTGGATCTCGGCGGCGGCTACAGCATCCCATTCTCGGCTATTCCGGCGCAGAGCCCGCAAACGCCTGACCGCGTCAAGCTGCGCTCCGCAGCGCTCGACGATCTACCACAGATTATGTCGCTCTACGAGCAGGAACACGCACATGCGTTAGTGACGACGCAGATCGACGCGGACTACTGGCGCTTTATGGTCAAGGGCAGCTTAGCCTGCGATCCCGACTCCGGCTGGCGCACGCTGATGATCGTCGACCATGAGGAGCAGGTGTTAGGCTACACGCTGCTGCATCCTAAGCTCTGGGGACCCACGCTCGCCGTCAAAAGCTTGATGGTCAAGTCCGGCCTCTCATTTCATGCCCTGCTCCCGAGTATTCTGCGGGCGCTCCAGGCCGAGGCGCTAGCGCTGCCGGTGGCTCCGGGTGCTCCACAGCCCAGCAGCCTGAGTCTGGAGTTGAGCCGCTGGCATCCGGTTTACGCCGCGCTCACCGAAAATCTGGCGGCGCACTACAATCGACCGTACGCCTGGTATGTGCGCGTGCCGGATCTTGTCGCGCTGATGCGGGCGATCGCGCCGGTACTTGAGCGGCGGATTGCGGAGTCGGTGCTGGTGGGCTACAGCGGCGAGATCAAGATCAACCTGTATCGCGGCGGTCTGCGCCTGGCCTTCGAGAAAGGCGCGCTGCGCACCGTCGAGCCGTGGCAAACCGCGATCTGGAACGTAGCGGTCGATGCCT
>DASWTW010000333.1:0-1755 GCA_036401895.1 Herpetosiphonaceae bacterium
GATCAGTGGGACCCCGGCAACACGGTGTATAACGTGCCGTTCGCCACCCGGATCACCGGCCCGCTGCGCGTCGCCGCCTTCGAGCGCAGTCTCAACGAGATCATCCGTCGCCACGAGGCGCTGCGCACCACGTTTGTCGCCGTCGACGGTCACCCGCAGCAGATCGTCGCGCCCACGCTGACCATTGCGCTGCCCGTCGTCGACCTACGCGACCTTCCGCCGGCTGAGCAGACGGCCGAGGTGCAGCGCCGCATCGCGGAGAACGCCCAGCATCGCTTCGACCTGGCGCGCGGGCCGCTCCTGCGCGCGGACCTGCTGCGCCTGGACACGCAGGCGTATGTGTTTCTGCTCAATGTGCATCATATTGTCTTTGACGCCTGGTCGGTCGGACTGTTTCTGCGCGAGCTGACCGTGCTCTATGACGCGCTGGTCACCGATCGGCCCTTGCCCTTGCCCGCGCTGGCGATCCAGTACCCCGACTTCGCCATCTGGCAGCGGCAGTGGCTTCAGGGCGCGGTCCTGGACGAACAGATTAACTACTGGAAGCACCAGCTGCGTGGCAGCCTGCCCGTGCTGGAGCTGCCCACCGACTCCCCGCGTCCGGCGGAGATGCAGCACGAAGGCGCCCTGGCCTCCCATCTAATCCCGGCGCCGCTGGCGCAGCAGATGCAGGCGCTGAGCCAGGCTGAAGGCAGCACCCTGTTTATGACGCTGCTGGCAGCCTTCCAGATCCTGCTGCATCGCTACACCGGCGCCGAGGACATTATCACCGGCTCGGCCATCGCCAACCGTGATTTCGTCGATATTGAACCGCTGATGGGCTTCTTCCTCAACACGCTGCCGCTGCGCACCGATCTGTCGGGCGATCCCACCGTGCGAGCGCTGCTGCACCAGGTGCGTGAGACGACGCTGGAAGCCTACGCGCATCAGAACGTGCCGTTTGAGCAGCTCGTCGAGGAGCTGCGCCCACCGCGCGATCCGGGCCACACGCCGATCTTCCAGGTGATGTTCATCTTGCAGAACGCGCCAGTGCCCGCGCACGGCCAGCGCGATCTGACCGTAGAATACCTGCGGGTCGATAACGGCACCTCAAAGTATGATCTCACCCTGTCGCTGACGGAGATGCCGGAAGGACTGCGGGCGGTCGCGGAGTACAAGACCGATCTCTTCGACGCTTCGACCATTGACCGCCTACTGCGGCACTACCAGACGCTGCTCGAAGCGATCGCCGCCGACATCGACCAGCCGATCTCGCGGCTTTCGCTGCTGACCGCCGCCGAGCGCCAGCAGATCCTGGCCTGGAATGAGCCCGCCACGCCGCGCGCGGAGTTCGCCTGCATCCATCAGCTGTTCGAGGTGCAGGCCGCGCGCACGCCCGACGCGACCGCGCTGGTAGACGAGGGCGCGCAGCTGAGCTACTGGGAGCTGAACGAGCGGGCGAATCAGCTGGCGCATCACCTGCTGGCGCGGGGTGTGGAGCCCGAGGAGCGGATCGGCCTGTGCCTGGCGCGCTCGGTGGAGCTGATCGTGGGCGTGCTGGGCGTGCTCAAAGCGGGATGCGCCTATGTGCCGCTCGATCCAAGCTATCCCAGCGAACGGCTGCAATTTATGGTTGCGGATGCGCAGGTCAACTTGCTGCTGACCCACCAGGCCACGCCCGCCGACGCGGTGACGCCCTGGTTCGCCGGCGCGGTGGTCGATCTCCTGGCCGATGCGGAGCCGATCCGCCGGCAGCCCACCACCAACCCAGAGGCG
>DASWTW010000334.1:0-3219 GCA_036401895.1 Herpetosiphonaceae bacterium
TGTAGATCCTGTCCGGCCGCGACCTCACGCGGGTAATCCTCGGCCTGGCCCTGCGCGCCGAGCACATAAAACTCGGTTGCAGGTGCTTGCTCGGCCAGACCCGGCATTCCGGCCACGATCCACAGCAGCAGCGCGCCGCCAAACAGCAGCGATCCGCCGTAGCGCCAGCGCTGCCGTGAGCTGAGCGCGGCCCACCAATCGGGCAGATCGGCCGCCGGCGAAACCATCGCGGTGCCGGATCGCAGCAGGTAGGCGCGGCGAACTGTGGCGATCAGCGTCCAAATGCCGATCCAGACGGCCAGCGCGATCGTCATCGGCCACAGGCGAATGCCCCAGGGCAGCAGATCCAGCGCCAGCGCCAGCAGCGGCACGGCGGCGATGCTGAGGCCAAAGCTCAGCGCCAGCCGCGTCACGGTGTCGAGATCGTCACGATGGGCGAAGAGCGCGGCGCTGAGCGCGTAGCCGGGAGCCAGCAGTACCAGCGCCAGGCCCAGCGGCACGCGGATCAGCGGGATCGGCAGCAGCACCACGATCGGCAGGCAGAGGGCCAGCGTCATCAGCACGATCAGGTCGAAGAACACCCGTGTGTTGACGGCGGCTGCGCGTTTGGTTGAGGCCGTGGCAACGGTCTGTTTCATGCTCATGGCGCAATTCTCTGGCGATCGGAAGGAAGTTGCTCAAGCATTGTACCATCCGCAGCCCGTCCCAGCAGCCGCGCATATACCTCGCACACATCGCGGGCGGTGCGGCGCCAGGTAAACTGCTGCGCCTGCACGAGGCCATGTCGGCGCAGCTCGGCGCGCAGCGGCGCGTCGGTCAGCGCGCGCTCGATCGCCGCCGTCAGCGCCGGGACATCGTAGGGATCGACGGTCAGCGCGGCATCGCCGACGACCTCGGGCAGCGACGAGGCGTTGGAGGTGACGACGGGCACGCCACAGGCCATCGCTTCGAGCGGCGGCAGGCCAAAGCCCTCGTAGAGCGAGGGAAACACAAACACCTCGGCCGCGCTGTACAGCGCCGGCAGATCGCGATCGTCGAGGTAGCCCGTGAAATGGACGGCATCATGCAGCGCCAGCCGCTCAAAGGTCGCGTCGATCTCAGCGGTCTGCCACTGGCGCTTGCCGCCGATCACCAGCTTCAGGCCGCTGTGCCGCTGCCGAACCTGGGCGAACGCCTCGAAGAGCCGCGCGATATTTTTGCGGGCGTTGATCCCGCCGATGTAGAGCAGATACGGCGCGGCGATGCCGTAGCGATGGAGAGCTGCTCGTCGCTCGGAGCCGTCCGCGATCGGCTGGAAGCGCGGGTCGAGGCCGCACGGAATCAGCCGAATGTTGGCGTCGGCGATTGCCAGGTAGCGCTTAAGATCCTGGCGCGAGTGCTCGCTATCGGTCAGCACCATGTCGGCGCGGCGCGCGGCGCGAGCCAGCATCGCGTGGTAGCGCCAGTTGTCGAGCCGGTTGTGGGTTTCGGGATAAACGAAGGCGAACGCGTCATGGATCGTGACGATGCGCCTGGCTCCCGCGCGCGGCCCGAAGAACGGCGCGATGCCGTTGGGATCGTGCAGCAGATCCAGCCGGTAGCGCCGCGCCGCCTCGCTGAGCGCCAGATTGCCGATCGTCATCAGCGCGGGCAGCAGCCGGCAGCCGGGCAAGGCGTGGCGCTCGAAGCGCGTCCACAGATCGTGGCGATCTTCGCGCTCGGTGGTCAGCAGCACGATCTCGGGCGCGGCTGGCAGCGATTGGAGCGCGCGCAGCAGCTCGACGGCGTAGCGTCCGATGCCGGTTGGAGCACGATCCAGGCCGTATGTCAGATAGCCGATGCGCATTCTGGCTCCTAGCGCTGGTAGGGCGTGTGCGCCCGGCGATGATACAGCTGCGCCTCGCCGTTATCGTAGACGCGCTGGGCGTCGGGCGGCACGGGCAGCGATTGTTGCAAACGCGTACTGCGCAGACGCGTCACGCTGCTGACGATCAGGTTGCGCGTCGTGGAGTTGAGATCGAAGGCGTACCAGCCGTTCTCGTTGCGCGAGCTGCCGTTGCGGGTGATGAACGCGACCGCCAGCCGCTCGTCAAGCTCGGTCCAGATCTGATTCTGGCGCAGATGCGCATCGGCCCACTCCAGCGTGCGCAGCTCGTAGGGCCGGTAAAAGGTCCACTTGTTGCTCAGCAGCGGCTCGTTGGTCGCTTTGAAGACCGAGAGCACGGCGATACACGCGACGCCGGCGGTCAAGGCCCAGCGGATCGGACGTGCGGCGCGGCGCGGCTGCCACTGAGCCAGCGCCACGCTGACCACGCCGACCGCGATGATCGACATCGAGGGAAAGATGCGATGCTGCAAGTTGCTGCCGAGCGCGCCGCTGGCATCCGCCAGCACGGAAAGGCCGCCCTGCGCCGCGAAGGCTGCGTAGAAGAGCCAGAGCAGCCAGATGTTGCCGGACTCGGGCGCGTGGCCCAGGATCACCCAGCGGATGCCTTGCCGCACCCAGAGCAGAAACGATGTGCCCAGAATGATCCAGTTGGCGATGCTGACCATGAAGTAGACGTAGAGGCTGATCCAGCCGGTCGAGACCTGCGTGTAGGCGTTGGTCGACTGCGTCTGCACGTCGAGAAACAGCGCCGCGATGCGATCGGCGAGGTTTTGCAGCACCAGCAGATCGTGCTGGGCCGGCTCGTAGGCGTAGAAGATAAACAGATACACCAGGCCCAGGCAGATCAGCACGGCGTAGGGCAGGCGCTGCACCAGCGGCGCGGTGTGGACGCGCAGGTTGTTGCGCCAGCGGCCCAGGCCAAAGCCCAGGAACAGCGCGATCGCGACCGCGAAGATAAACGAGTGCGCCAGCAGGTTGTTGCCGGCGATAAAGCCGAAGGTCGCCAGGTAAAACAGGCCGACATGCGCCGCAAACATCCACAGCCGATTGTGAAGCGTGAAGCTGCGCACCAGCAGATACAGGCAGAGCAGCAGCAGCGAGCGCGTGAACTTTTCGTGGGAGCTGCGCAGGATCACGAACAGGAACTCGGGCTGCGTGAACAGCAGCACCGTGGCGATCGTCGCGCCGCGCCGGCTGCCGGTCAGCTCGCGGTAGAGCACCCACGCCGGCAGCACCACCAGCGCCGCCAGGAACGGGTAGATGATCTGCTGAAGCGTGCCGACATCCAGGCCCGTGATCCCGACGACAAAGGTCGAGATCGCCTGGTAGGCGTAGCCGTTGGGATAGGCTTC
>DASWTW010000335.1:0-6280 GCA_036401895.1 Herpetosiphonaceae bacterium
GATCAGTGGGACCCCGGCAACACGGTGTATAACGTGCCGTTCGCCACCCGGATCACCGGCCCGCTGCGCGTCGCCGCCTTCGAGCGCAGTCTCAACGAGATCATCCGTCGCCACGAGGCGCTGCGCACCACGTTTGTCGCCATCGACGGCCATCCGCGTCAGATCGTCGCGCCCACGCTGACGATCTCATTACCGCTCATCGATCTGCGCGACTGTTCGCCGGCCGATCAGACAGCCGAGGTGCAGCGCCGCATCGCGGAGAGTGCGCAACACCGCTTCGACCTGGCGCGCGGGCCGCTCCTGCGCGCGGACCTGCTGCGCCTGCACCCAGAGGGTACCCGACAAGAATATGTGTTTCTGCTCAATGTGCATCATATCGTCTTCGACGCCTGGTCGGTCGGGCTGTTTTTGCGCGAGCTGACCGTGCTGTATGATGCCGTGGTCACCGACCGGCCCTTGCCCTTGCCCGCGCTGGCGATCCAGTACCCTGACTTCGCCATCTGGCAGCGGCAGTGGCTCCAGGGCGCGGTCCTGGACGAGCAGTTCACCTACTGGAAGCACCAGCTGCGCGGCCATCTGCCGGTGATCGAGCTGCCGAGTGATCACCTGCGGCCACACATGTTGACTTACCAGGGCGCCCTGGATTACCATCTGATCCCGGCGACAGTGGCGCAGCAGGTGCAGGCGCTGAGCCAGGCTGAAGGCAGCACCCTGTTTATGACGCTGTTTGCAGCATTCCAGATCCTGCTGTACCGCTACACCGGCGAAGCAGACATCACCACTGGCTCTCCCATCGCCAACCGCGATTTCATTGATATTGAACCGCTGATGGGCTTCTTCCTCAACACGCTGCTCCTGCGCACCAACCTGGCGGGCAATCCCACCTTTCGCGCGTTCTTGAGGCAGGTACGCGAGACGACGCTGGAAGCCTACGCGCATCAAAACGTGCCCTTCGAGCAGCTCGTCGAGGAGCTGCGCCCGCCACGTGACACCAGTCACGCGCCGCTGTTCCAGATGCTGTTCATCTTGCAGAACGCGCCGGTGCCCGCGCACGGCCAACGCGATCTGACCGTAGAATACCTGCGGGTAGATAATGGCACCTCAAAGCACGACCTCACACTGTCGCTAACCGAGATGCCCGAGGGCTTGCGGGCAGTCGCCGAATATATGACGGATCTCTTCGAGCCGACCACTATCAAGCGATTACTCGGCCACTACGAGCAGCTGCTTGAAAGTATTGTGGCGGACCCGGACTGTCCCGTATCCGCGTTGCAGATGTTGACCAAAGCCGAGCGGCGGCGGCTGGTAGTCGACTGGAACGCCACGCAGGTCGATCTTCCCGAGCTGTGCCTGCACAACTTGTTCGAGGCGCAGGTCGCGCGCACGCCTGATGCAACGGCGGTGGTCTGTGAGGAACAAACTCTGACCTACCAGCAGCTCAACCAGCAGGCCAACCGGCTCGCGCACAGTCTGATTCAGCGCGGCGTCGGCCCCGACTGCGTGGTCGCGCTGTATGCCGAGCGCAGCATCACCTTTTTGGTCGCGATCCTGGCGATCTTCAAAGCTGGCGGCGCGTATCTGCCGCTCGATCCGCTGTATCCGCCCAATCGCCTCAGCCAGATCCTGAGCCAGAGCGGCACCACGCTGGCGCTTGTCACCAGGCCGCTGGCGGAGGCGTTCCTGCAAGCGATCGATTCACTTGCGGCGCAGCGTCGGCCACTGGCGCTGATGATCGAGGAGCTGCTGCACGACGACGAGCCGGCTGACAATGTGCCGCCGCGTGCGACTGCGCGCAATCTGGCCTATGTTATCTACACATCGGGCTCAACCGGCGTGCCCAAGGGTGCGATGGTCGAACATCGGGGTATGCTCAACCATGCCCTCGCGAAGGTCGCAGATCTGCGGCTTTCCGCCGCCGACCGTATAGCACAGACGGCCTCGCAGAGCTTCGACATTTCAGTCTGGCAATTCGTGTCGGCGCTGCTGGTCGGCGGACAGGTACATATCTTCCCCGACATGGTCACACACGACCCGGTGCAGTTGCTAGCAGAGGCCGAGCGCCGTTCGATCTCGATCCTGGAGATCGTCCCGTCGCTGCTGCGGGCGCTGCTTGATGAGCTGGCACAAGACGAGGGACAGCGCCCAGGTCTGAGTGCTCTGCGCTGGCTGCTGCTGACCGGCGAAGCGCTGCCGCCCAATCTGTGCCGGCAGTGGCTCGATCGCTACCCGTCGATCCCGCTGCTCAACGCCTACGGTCCCACTGAGTGCTCCGATGATGTCACGCATCATATCATTCTTACACCGCCGCCCGCCGACGCGGTTCAGGTTCCGATCGGCCGTCCGATCGCCAACACGCGGCTTTACATCGTGGACGAGCGCCTTGAGCCAGTGCCGATCGGCGTGCCTGGGCAGCTTTGTGTTGGCGGTATGGGCGTGGGACGCGGCTACCTCGACGATCCAGCGCGCACCGCCGATGTGTTCGTGCCCGATCCGTTCAGCCAGAACGGGAGTGCTCAGGGTGGGGCGCGGCTTTATCGCACGGGCGATCTGGCACGCTACCGCGCCGACGGTACGATCGAGTTCCTGGGCCGCCTCGATCATCAGGTCAAGGTGCGTGGCTTCCGCATCGAGCTGGGTGAGATCGAGGCCGCGCTATTGCAGCACGAAGCCGTGCGCGAGGCGGTGGTCGTGGCGCGTGAGGATGACGGACACACGCGGCTGGTGGCGTATGTGACGGAAGAGAACCGAGAACCTAGAACGGAGAGCCAAGGGGATGAGCCGGACGGTTCTAGATTCTTAGTTCCTGGCTCTTCGTTGCGCGCATTCCTCGCCTCGCGCCTGCCCGAGTACATGGTGCCGTCGCTGTTTGTGCCGCTTGACGCACTGCCGCTGACTCCCAACGGCAAGGTCGACCGGCGCGCGCTGCCCGCTCCCGATCATCAGCGGCGGGAGCTCGGCGGTGTCTTCGTCGCGCCGCACACCGCCACCGAGCAGCAGGTCGCCGCGCTCTGGCTCGGCGTGCTCAAGCTGGACCAGGTCGGCCTCCACGATAACTTTTTCGAGCTGGGCGGCCACTCGCTGCTGGCGACTCAGCTGATCGCCCAGCTGCGCTCCGCGTTCCAGGTCGATCTGCCCATCCGCCACCTATTTGCGTCCCCCACCGTCGCCGGCGTGGCCTCAGTGATCGACCGGATGCGCTGGCTGGCGCAGCCTTCTGCGGTGCTGGCTGCGGTGAACGAACCGATGGAAGAAGGCGAACTATGACGATCATCGAGCTGCTGGATCGACTGCGCGATCTAAACGTTACGCTATGGGCTGAGGGCGACCGGCTGCGCTTTCAGGCGCCGCAAGGCGCGCTCACCGACGAGCTGCGCGCCGCGCTGGCCGGGCATAAAGCCGAGGTGTTGGTCTTGCTCCAGGAGGCCGCGACGGCGACACAAGCGGAGCACGCGCCCATTCCGCGAGCGCCGCTCGGCGACAGGCTGCCGCTGTCGTTTGCGCAGCAGCGGCTATGGTTCCTGGATCAGCTGGAGCCGAACAGCCCGCTCTACAACATCGTATCCGCCGTGCGCCTCATCGGCCGGCTCGACACCAGCGCGCTTCAGCGCAGCTTCGACGCGATCGCGGAGCGCCACGCGGCGCTGCGAACTACCTTCGCCATCGTCGATCAGCAGCCGGTACAAGTGATCGCGCCACCTGCGCCGGTTGACATCCCGTTTGTCGATCTGCGCAGCCTGCCCACAGCCGAACGCGCAGCGACAGCGCAGGAGCTGGCCGGCAAGAAGGCGCTGCAACCGTTCGACCTCAAGCGCGGGCCGCTGCTGCGCGTCACGCTGCTGCAACTAGAAGAAACCGAACATGTGGTGCTCTTCACCATGCATCACATCATCTCAGACGGCTGGTCGATCGGCGTCATGATCCGCGAGCTCGCGACGCTCTATCTGGCTTTTGCCAACGGCCGGCCGTCCCCTCTGCCCGAGCTGCCGATCCAGTATGTAGATTTTGCTGTGTGGCAGCGCCAGTGGCTGCAAGATCAGGTTTTGGATCAGCAGCTGGCGTACTGGCAGCAGCGACTCCACGGCGCGCCCACCGTGCTTGAGCTGCCGACTGACCGGCCACGTCCACCACGACAAACCTTTCGCGGCGCAACGCTGCCGCTGGATGTGCCGCCTGCGTTGAGTCAAGCCCTCAACACGCTCGGCCAGCGCCATGGCGCAACCCTATTTATGACGCTGCTGGCGGCCTGGCAAACGCTGCTGTTCCGCTACAGCGGCCAGGACGACATCCTAGTCGGATCGCCGATCGCTAACCGTACCCGCAAGGAGCTTGATGGACTGATCGGCGTGTTCGTGAACACACTGGTGCTGCGGACCGACCTTTCAGGCAATCCAACGTTTGGGGAGCTGCTGCGCCGGGTACGCCAGGTGGCGCTGGACGCGTTCGCCCACCAGGATCTGCCGTTCGAGCGGCTGGTCGAGGCTATTCAGCCGGTGCGCGACCTGAGCCGTAGCCCGCTGTTTCAGGTGGTGCTGGTGCTCCAGAACGCACCGGCCGAGGCCGTGGAGCTGCCCGGACTGGCACTCCAACCGATCGCGGTTACCAGCGGTACGGCCAAGTTCGACCTGACACTGTCGATCAGCGAGCAGGCGAACGGTCTGGTCGGCGCGCTGGAGTACAACACCGACCTGTTCGACCAGACGACGATCGAGCGGATGATCAGCCACTTCCAGGCGCTGCTGGCCGGCCTCGCCGCCGATCCCGAGCAGCGCATCGGCGATCTACCGCTGCTGAGCGAGGCCGAGCGGCACCAGCTGCTGGTCGAGTGGAACGCGACGGCGGCGGACTATCCGCAGGATATGTGTCTGCACACGCTGATCGAAGCTCAGGCGGCGCGCACTCCGGCTGCGACTGCGGTTGTCTTCGAGGGCGAGACGCTGACGTATGCGGCGCTGGACGTCCGCGCTAACCAGCTGGCGCATCATCTGCGCGCCCTGGGCGTCAGCTCAGAAACGCACGTGGCGATCTGCATGGAGCGCTCGCTCGATCTGATCGTCGGCTTGCTGGGTGTGCTCAAGGCCGGCGGCGCCTATGTCCCGCTCGATCCCGCCTACCCGGCGGAGCGCTTGAGATTTATGCTTGAGGATACGCAAGCTCGGGTGCTGCTCACACAGCAGCGCTTGCTTGACGCGCTGCCCGAGACCGGAGCGCAGATCGTCGTGCTGGATGCGCATGCTTCACTCATCTGGCAGGAAAGCGCCGAGCCTGTGTGCAGCGGCGTAACGCCGGAAAACCTGGCGTACATCATCTATACCTCGGGCTCGACCGGCCGGCCCAAGGGCGCGATGATCCCGCATGGCGGGCTGGTCAACTATTTGAGCTGGTGCGCGCAGGCATACAACATCACCGAAGGCAACGGCACGCCGGTCCACTCGCCGATCGGCTTCGATCTGACCGTGACCAGCTTGTTCGCGCCGCTGATCACCGGCCAGCGCGTCATGCTCCTGCCGGAAGATCAAGGACTGGACAACCTGGGCGCGGCGCTGGCCCCCGACGCCGCGCTCAGCCTGGTCAAGCTCACGCCCGCCCACGTCGATCTGCTCAACACCATGCTGCCGGCCAATACCCTAGCTGGCCGTGCGAATGCGCTGATTATCGGCGGCGAGGCGCTGCGGGCCGAGACCGTGGACGCATGGCGTGCGTTCGCCCCCGACACGCGGCTGATCAACGAGTACGGCCCGACCGAGACCGTCGTCGGCTGCTGTGTGTACGAGGTGCCGCCCACCGGCGACGTCGACAGCGTGATCCCAATCGGCCGGCCGATCGCCAACACGCAGCTCTACATCCTGGATCGCCACCTCAACCCCGTGCCGCTCGGCGTGGCGGGCGAACTGTACATCGGCGGCGACGGCGTGGGGCGCGGCTATCTCAATCGCCCCGATCTCACCGCCGAGAAATTCATCGCCGATCCCTTCAGCACCCGTCCTGGAGCGCGGCTGTACCGCACGGGCGACCTGGCGCGCTACCAGCCCGACGGCACGATCGACTTCCTGGGTCGGATCGATCACCAGGTCAAAGTGCGCGGCTTCCGCATCGAGCTCGGCGAGATCGAAGGCGTGCTGAGCGAGCATCCGGCAGTCGGCGAGGTCGTCGTAGTCGCGCGCGAAGACACACCGTGCGATACGCGGCTGGTGGCGTACGTCGTCGAGGAACAAGGGAACAAGGGAACAAAGGAACAAGAGAACCTAGAACCTAGAACCCAGAACCTAGAACCTAGGGAGAA
>DASWTW010000336.1:0-7559 GCA_036401895.1 Herpetosiphonaceae bacterium
GCCATTCTGGAGATCGGCGTGAGTCACCAGGCCGTTGAACGAGATACCAAGGCCCACCAGCGTCTGCGCCAGCTCAGGACGAATACCGACCAGGATCGGCAGCGCGCCCAGCAGCCTCGCCGCATCGGTGGCATTGATCAGCACCTGCGCCACCTGCGTGTCGACCACCGGCACGCCCGTGACGTCGATGATGACCACCCTGGCGCGATGGCGCTCGATCGCGGTCAGCAGCGACTCGAGCAGCAGCGCCACACGCTCGGAGTCGATCACACCGATCACCGGCATCACCAGAATTCCGTCCAGCACCGGCACCACCGGCGTCGCCAGCTCGCGAACCGTGGCGCTGAGCAGCTCGCGCTGGTGGAGCGACTCGCTTAGCTCCTTGAGGGCGCGCTCGGCTTCCTGATTTGCGTGCTGAAGATCGGCGGTGCGCTCGGCCACGCGCTGCTCTAGCCCTTCCAGCGTCTGCTGAAGCCGTACCGTCATGCCGTTGAATGCAGTCGCCAGCACGCCGATCTCGCCGCGATCGGCGATCGCCACCTGCTGATCAAGCTGTCCTGCCGTGATTCGGTGTGACGCCTGGGCCAGCGCGGTGATCGGACGGGACACACGGGTCGCCACCATCAAGCCGATCAAGGCGGCGATCAGCCCGGCCAGCGCTGCCAGTCCGATGCTGAGACCGGCGGTTTCCCTGAACAATTCCTGCGCCTCGGTCTCGTCGATCTCAGCCAGCAGGGCCGCGTTGAGAGCCGGTATCCAGCGGTAGGCGCCGATAACAGGCTGCGGCGGCGTGCGGTAATCGGCATAGGTTGCCACGCCCTGACCGCCTGCCAGGCCGCGATCGATGCCCACGCTGTGATACGCGCGATTGAGCGGATAGCCCGCCGCCCGGCTCGGCGTCAGGAGATAGTTATTTTCCTGGCTGACAAGATAGGTCTCGCCGCTCACGCCTAATCCGGTTCGTTCAAGCATAATCTGGCCAAGCGCCTGGAGATTCACCTGCCCCGCCAGCACCGCTGTCGTCTGATCCTGCTGATCGCGCAGTGGCCGGGTAATGATCATACTCAGTGTATCGTTGCCGACCGCGTAGTAGGGCGGCTGTACAAACGGCTGGCCCAGACTGCTGGTAAAGTAGGGTTGGTTCACCACCACTTTGCTGAGATCCGCCGGATCGGAGGCGGCTATAATCTTTCCGGCCCGATCGTAGAGAAAAAATTTATGGAAATAGCCGCTGTGGGCCGTGACGTGTAGCTGCGACAGGCTGCGTAATTCTCCGCTGACGACGCGCTGATCCGTTTCATTCGGCGCTGCCACAAAGGCCACCAGCTCCGCCTGATGATGGACATCGCTCAGAAAGCTGTCGAGCACCAGCGCGTTCGCGTCGAGCCAGCGATTGATCTGATCGTGCTTCAGCTCGACGACCGACTCAAGCTGGTTAATCACCTGGCGCTCGGTTTGCGTCCGCATCTTGACCAGCGCAAAGATCATCGCCGTCAGCAGTGGAACTGTTGCCAGCAGCACAAAGAAGAAAACCAGACGCCAGCGCAGCTGATGCCAGAAGGGCAGCGTCGATTGAGATTCCGCACGCGGGGCCGAGACTGCGTTCATGTTCGATCCTAACCAGATAAAGTCGGTATGATTATGCCCTGAACAAGTTATGTCAAATCAATTCGACGTGATCAGCTGCGGCTATTTGGTGTAGATCTTGTCGAGAAAGGCCAGCGTGTACACGGTCTTGACGTCGAACGGCTGCTTGAGAATGCCCTGATCATGCAGGATCTGATAGGTCGCCTGCCAGGTTTTCGCGGTCATCATTCCGGGCTGGCTGCCGGTTGGCTTGAGCAGCGGCACCGACTGAAACATAGCCTCGGTTTCTTTCGCCAGATCCAGCGACGGGTCGTAGCGCACTGCCAGCTGACCGATCTGCTGCGGGTTCGCGATCGCGCTGTCCATGCCCTGCACCGTCGCGCGCAGGAAGCGCTCGACCACATCGGGATGCTCGGCGATCATCTGCTCAGTCGTGAAGATCACATTGGGATACTCCTCGACGCCATAGTCGACCGGCAAAATATTGTTGATCTTGTGGCCGGCAAGCTTCAGGCTGACAGCTTCATTGGTGATGAAGGAGTCGATCACGTCGGCATCGCCGTTGACCAGCGGCGCGATCGTGAAGTCGGTACGATCCTCGATCGTGATCTGCGAAATATCGACGCCGGTTGCGGTCAGCATCGCCTCAAGCAGCAGCCGGCTGTCGGGCGCGATCTGCACCGTCTTGCCGACCAGATCCTGCGGCGTGGCGATCTGCTTCTCGGCCAGCGAAGTAAAGCCGAGTGGATGGCGCTGATAGACGGAGGCGATCGCTACCAGCGGCGCTTGATTGGCTCGGGCCTGAATCACATGGCCACCGCTGGTAACACCGAAATCCGCGCGGCCGTCCAGCACGGTCTGGATCGGATCGATATAGTTACCCTGCGCATCCTCGCCGCCGGCCAGCAGGTCCACAGTCAGCGCCTGATCGGTGTAGTAGCCGTGCTCCTCGGCGGCATAGAAGCCGGCCCACTCGATGGTATGAATCCACGACAGCTGGACACGCGCCTGCGCGGGCGTGAGCGTAGCGGCCGGCGGCGCGGCGGAGCTACAGCCGGTGAGCACAAGCGCCAGCAGCAGGCAGGCAGCGAGCAGCGCTTTGATTCGGTGAGCGTAGAAACATGGAGAATAATGCATCGAAATTCCTTTGCGTGCTAAGAGATATCGCGACGTCGAGATAATCCAGCAGCCGGGCAATGAGAGAATGAGGGAGTAGCGTAGCTTGAGGCTGGTCAATGCGGTGCAGCCAGCATTGCTTTGGCGACAGAGCCAGGGGCAATCAGATGCTGCTGCGGGGTATGTATCATAGACTGATCGAGCTTTCTAGAAACATGCACATATGCTGCTTGAATCATGAAGGCTAGACGCAGGTGTGTCAACGCGCGGCGGTAGCACCTCAGCACTACCAGGGTACTAACCAAGTTGTGATCAACTACTGGACTGTAGGATATGGGCATCTGCCGCGAGGCGTGGGGATTGTCGCGTGGCGACGCTTGGGCTACAATCGCCTGGTGGGCCGCAGAGCAAGCATGGTGCTCCGGCCACACACGTTTTCGATGCAGCAAGAGGACCAAAATGTCAGCATCCGCATTTTCTACCCGGTATGGTCCGTGGGCCGTTATCACCGGAGCAGCACGATCACAGGGACTTGGCGCACAATTTGCCCACGAGCTAGCCGCGCGTGGGCTGAATCTGGTGCTGATCGATATTCTGGCGGAGGAGCTGCAAAGCACCGCCGCGCGCATCCAGGCGACCTATGGCGTCGAGGTCAAGCCGGTGGTTCTGGATCTGAGCCGCCGCGACTTCTTACCCGAGCTGGCCGCGATCACCGATCCGCTTGACGTACATCTGCTGATCTGCAATCACTTTTTCACGCCAAAGAATCCCGAGCCGTTTCTGGACTCCGATCTATCGATTCACCAGCAGATGCTCGACGTCAACGCGCGGGCCTATATGACGCTCACGCATTATTTTGGACGCCTCATGCGCGACCAGCGCCGGGGCGGCATTATTCTGGTAGGCTCGGGCGCGGGGCTGGTCTCGTCGCCATACACGGCGGGCTACTCGGCCAACAAAGCCTACCAGCTGACGCTCGGCGAGGCGCTGTGGTACGAGCTGCGCCAGGCCCAGGTAGATGTGCTAGTGATCCCGGCTCCGCTGATGAAAACTCAGGCAGGACTCGACAAATTTCCGAAGCCGCTCATGATGGACCCGCGCAAAGTGGCGCGTGAGGCGCTGGCGGCGCTCGGCAAGCGGCACTGGGTGATCGTCGGGCTGACCACCAGGCTGCTGCTCTTCTTTCAGACCAGGATTCTGCCCCGCCAGCGCTCGATCCGCATGTCGGGCGATTTTATGCGCAAAGGTCTTGGCATCAAGGACTAACCCGGCACGGCGCGAAAGTTCTCGGCTGGCAGATCGTAGAGCCAGCGGCCATGCTGGACCAGCAGCGCGCCCATGCGCCCGATCTCGTCCGAAGATTTGGCCGCCGAGCCGCAGCCTCCGGTACACACAAACACGCCGTCGTCGAGCCGATCGACGTATGGGTAGCCGTGCGCGGTGTAGGTGTTCATGCAAGGCTTGGACTTCCAGCCGCCGACGTGCAGATCGGCCATTAGATCGAGCAGCACCTCGCGCAGCGCCTGAGTCTCGATCGGATTGCCGGGGCTTTGGAACCATTCGCGCATGGCAGCGGGCGTTTCCAGCAGCGGGTGCGTGAACAGCGGCCCACCGATCTTGAGATACGACCGGCCATCGGGGTAGGGCATGGCCGGCGTGGTATACACCGACTCAAGCACCGCGTGGCCTGTCAAAGGCCAGATCACGGACGGCATAGCGGCGAGCTGCTCGGCCTGCGCACCGTCGACTTGCGCGTACACCGTGCTGTGCGCCATGTTCACCAGATCGAGCGTCCGGCCCAGCGTCGACGCCAGCAGCGGGTTGGTGTAGCCATGCGTGCAGAGCAGCAGTCGATCGGCGCGGATCTGCTGGCCGCCGGTTGTCAGCAGGAAGCCGTGATCGACGCGGCTCCAGCCGGTGACTGCCTCACGCACGATCGCCGCTCCCTGGGCCGCCGCGACGGTGAGCTGAGCGGCGACCAGCGCGCGCGGATTGATAAACCCGGCTCCGCCGCGCTCGTATAAGCCCTCGGCGCGCGCTGGAATGTTCAGATAAGGAAACTGCTCGACAAGCCGCTCGTGGTCCAACCGCTCGACCGGCGCGTTGAGCCGCCGCCCGATCGTTTCGGCGGCTGTGAACAGCTCGGTCTCGCCGGCGGCGCCAGGATCGATGCGCAGGTGACCGATCGGATAATGAAAGCGCACGCCGCTGGTCTGCTCGATCTCGGCATACGAGTCGATCGCGCGCTGGGCCAGCGCTGCCCAGATCGTATCGGGATCGGTGATCCGCGTGATGCGCGCCTGGTCGTAGTGGCTCGCAAACGGGCCGTCGTAGGTCGTCCATTCCTGCGGCTCGCCCGGACCAACCCCGACGACGCGCAGTCCGGTCGCGGGCTTGCTGAGATAGCGAAGCGCCGCCGAGCCCATCATGCCCAGCCCGATCACTGCGACATCATACATCTGTTCGCTCCCTTCTCTGCTTTTTCTTGCGCCGTATGGTTTGCGGCGCAGCGTTGGACAGATTGGCCGCTTGTGCAGCTGCCTCAGCTCGGACCTCGCGCAGGAAGCGCCGGGCTTGCCAGAAGCCGATCGCGCTGAGGAGCAGCCCGCTGGCTAGAAAGCCGCTGCCCCACCACAGGCTGCGCCACCGGTACGCCTCAAGATGGTCGCGATAGCTGGCGCGTGTCCCGGCCCAGATAAATTCCGCCAGCACCTGGCGCTTCCCGGCCCAATCGCGCGCCTCGCCGATGCCGAAGATCATGCTGTTCCGGCGAAAGCCTCGGCTGCGCAGCGCGCCCTGGGTCCAGCCTGGCGGCGCTTCTTTCAGCTCATGCTCAGTAGACTCGAAGCGATAGTCTTGATTTGCGATCTGCACGGTCTGCCCGGCGATCGTTAGCCACAGCGGCGGAGTCTCACGCCCGGTCTCGGTCCAGCACGAGTTCTCTCCGCAGCTTCGATATTGCTCCTGGACGTAGCTCACAAACTCGCCGTAGACCTGCGGCGTCTCAGGGCTGATCCTGCCCTCGAACATCGCGACCGCGCCCGCCGGAGCATCGTCCAGGTAGGGCAGCTGCTGGAGCTGCTGAAGCCGGGCCGAGATCCCCGGAACATCGTATAAACCTACAATGCCGAACAGGACCAGAACGCCGCCAATGGAGAGCCAGATCACCGGGTTGAAGAGGATCAAGTTGAGAAGTCGGCGCATAGATTCGTCAGAAGAATTGACAAACAAAGAACAAAGAACAAAAGCTTAACTCCCTGTTCTTTGTTCTTTATTCTTTGTTCCTTTGTTTCTTTGTTCCTTTGTTCTCTTTTACTCCGTCGTCCGTTCTGTTGCGCCCTGAAGCAGCCGCCAGCCGACGAACCAGAGGAGCGCATCCTCGATCACGCCGGCCAGAGACACCGCGTTTGGCAGCGGCAGCGCCTTGCTCAGCCACTGGCGCAGATAGAACGTCAGATAGGTGTTGCCCACCGAGGCGACCGCACCGCCGACGCCGCCGATCCAGGCCGGATGTCCCTTGAGCGACCAGAGCAGCGCGCTGGCACCGCCGCCGGTGAAGGCCCGCCCGATCAGCGCCGGCAGGAATGTGCGGTTGGGCGCGTTGGGCAGCTTATCAGCGGCCAGCTCGGCCAGCGCCAGCCCGACAATCACCTTTTTGGTAGACGACGTTTTCAGCCACTGCGCGACGGATTGCCCCGGCGACAGGACGTGGCGGGATAGATACAGGCTCAGCAGAGCCGGCGGGCTGAACGATCGCATCCCGGCCAGCGCGGCGAAGCCAAAGGTCCGCAGCAGAAACGAAATCGATGGAACGTCCGAAGGCATGCGTGTCTCCTCGTGTGGTAAATGTAGTGCGCGCCGAGCATTTCCTATGCCAATGAGCGCCCGGCCGCGCTAGCGATCGTCGGTGGGGCGCTGCTCCAGGCTACGACCGGCCAGCGCCGACTGACGCCAATCGTCGAGGAAGGCCAGCACGGACTCGTACTGCTCCTGGTGGATAATTTTATAGCTGCTGACGCCGAAGCGGCGATACAGCTCTTGAAAGATGCCCTGGTACCAGTTCCTGGCGGCATCTTTGCCGGTCAGCAGCTCGGCCAGCGCCTTAACCTGATTCGAGACCTCGGTCGCCTGCTTGTCGGTGATGAACGCTGCCGGCTGAACCTGATCTTCCAGCACGCCCAGCCGCACGTCGATGTTGGTGACCATGCCATACACATCTTTGATGATCCGCGCCGCCGCATCCATGCGGCCCGTCAACGCTTGCTGCTGGTGTTGCAGCTCGATCTGCTGCTCGGCCATGCGTGTGATCGCGCGGCCCATCTCGGCGATCTGCTGAAGCTGCTGGAGCACATGCGCGTCGATCTGCTGCGTGATCGCCGTCGTTGGCTCGACCACAATCTGCGGCTTGAAGGCCTGCCACAGCACGCTGGCCGCGTCCTCCTGGTAGCGCACCAGCTTGGACTGGATCTCGGGCTTGACGCGGCTGGCCTGCACGCCCGACAGCCAGAGCGGCAACAGATCCAGGCGCAAGCATTGAACCTCCTGCGGCCCGCCTTCCGTGCGCACCTGAAGCGAGATCAGCCCTTTGGCGAGCACGCCATGCCGTTGAACGCGCAGAACCTGTGAGCGGCGTGCCAGACCAAGATTCTCGCAAAGACGCGCAAACAGCACATAGATCGTGCCGGCCGCGTCCTGAACGGCGATCAGATCATCGCCATAAAACGGAATAATGCGTCGATCGAGCGCATCGGTCATAGCAGTCTTTCCAAAGGGTGGATCGTAATGATCCACCCTTTACGCGCTTCGGTGTCTGGCAGTCAGGCGTTTATTTTATCACAGGGACGCTGCGGCTTGGC
>DASWTW010000337.1:0-12869 GCA_036401895.1 Herpetosiphonaceae bacterium
GCCGCTGCCGTACGACCAGATCGCGCGCTCCTCGGGGAAATGCACGATATACTTCTGGTCTTTGTTGCACGGCCAGGGCACATCCTGCTGGCCTGGTGCCAGCGGCATGCCCACCGAGTGCATGCACGGGATGAACTCGCCGGTTTCGCCCAGCTGCTCATACACCGCGCGGCCCATGCGGGTCATGATGCGCATGTTGACCACCACGTACGGCGAGTCAGTCAGCTCCACGCCAATCTGCGCGATCGGCGAGCCCAGCGGCCCCATGCTGAACGGCACCACATAGAGCGTGCGCCCACGCATACAGCCATCAAAGAGCTGATGCAGCGTTGCCTTCATCTCCCTGGGCGCGACCCAGTTATTGGTCGGGCCGGCGTCGGTTTTGCTCACGCTACAAATAAAGGTGCGATCTTCGACGCGCGCCACATCGCCGGGATCGGAGCGCGCGAGAAAGCTGTTGGGGCGCTTCTCGGGATTCAAGCGGATAAACGTTCCGGCCTCGACGAGCCGCCCACACAGCCGATCATATTCTTCTTGCGAGCCATCGCACCAGTACACATCATCCGGCTTGCAGAGTTCGACCATCTGCTGCACCCAGGCGCGCAGCGCCGTGTTCTGTACCTCGTTTGGCGTGCTCATAGTATCTCCTTGAGCCGCGATGTCATTCAGCATCACGCGCTGCCTGCACCATATCAACTGCACGGCCAGCGAGGCGAGAAGATTCCGCAACCTGTGGTGAGCAGAAGGCGACAATCTGGTTTGCAGGATGTGTCGAGTGGTAGGAATATTGATTATCGGTATTGAAAAACTGCCGACACAGCGGAAACGGAACCGCGAAAAAGGAAGAGAGCGGAATCTTCACCTTCCGTTCTGCGATCACAACGCACAACGGCGCTAGCTGGTGCTATGCTCGGAGCACGCGGTTGAGAGAACCAGTAGATCAGCTTTCTAAGGGATCGAACGAGCACTCAGCCGCCGTATCTTCGTCACCACGGTGAGCAACCGACGCTCAATCGCCGGTAGTGGATTGAGCGCTGGGGCTGGCCTTGATGAGCGCCGCAGCCAAGCAAGCATGTATGCCGATCCACCTAGGCGGATCACATACGTGCATGGCTGCGGTGTTGTGTGTCTGCGGCCCGCCGCGGATCGTACGGCGGCGTGAAAGGAGGAATCGTATGTTGCGCCTTGTAGTCGCATTCGCCTTAGGCATGCACGGGATCGGCCATGTGCTGTTCCTCGCCAACGCCTGGGGCTACTGGAAAACCACCAACGCTCGGGCCTGGGTGGTCGCCGATGTGCTTCACGCCGACCAAACACTTGAGGGCGCGCTCGGCCTGTTCTGGATCGTGCCGCTGGTCGGGTTTATCGCGGCAACCCTGGGCTTCATCGCCAACGACGCACGCTGGACCATGCTCGCGTTCAGCTCGGCGATCGTGTCCACCATCCTGCTGCTGGTGTGGTGGAGTAGCCTGAATGTCTCGTCTGCCTTCTTTGCGATCGTGTTCAACGTAGCCGTGATCGTCGGCCTGCTCTTGCAGCGCCAGCCACATCTGCTCGGCCGCTAAGAAGCCAGCGTAAGCTCAGGGCCACGATGATCGAGGCGCTTGCGAACGGCCGGTCACTGCTCGTCGCAAGCGCTTGTCACCAGGCGTGCTTATTCCACCTCGTCGAAAAACCCCGTGAGGAGCTGCGCGAGCACCTGAATGTGCGGCTCATGGAACAAGGTTCCGTGATCGCCGGGGATAGCATGGGTGAGCACAGGCTGCGTTGAAAGCTCAGCCCAGCCCAGCGCTGGATCGACATCCACGCCATGCATGTCGCTGACCCGGAGCACCGTAATGCGCTCCCGATACAAGCGCGGCAGGTATTGTCCCAGGATATAGTTGAGGCTGATCGTATTGATCTGGTAGATCATGAACAAGCGCTGAACCTCCTGCGGCTCCGCATCCTGCACCACCACATCGGCATGTTTCAGATGCTCGACAGCGTATTCCCACCACTGGCTACGATCCAGCCGTTGCAGATCGTCCTGTGTTTCTTCCAAAGATCTGGACAGCCGAGCATTACCCAGATCGCGGCTGATAAACCAGGCCACAACTTTCGGATCGGGCTGCTCGATCGCCGCGAGCACGTCGGCAATGCGCTGCTCAACCCGCTGTGCGGCCTCGTGATCGGCGGGGTCGAAGAGCAGCGCGCCCAGCGCCGCAGCTTCGGTATCGATCAGCGCCAGCAGCCCCACCTGCTCGCCTTGCGCGGTTAGCTGCTGCGCAATTTCAAACGCGACCGCGCCGCCGGTGCAGAAGCCGCCGAGCTGATAAGGGCCGTGCGGCTGTACTGAGCGGATCGCTTCAACACAGCGCGCCGCCGCATCTTCGATGATCTGCTGGCTGGAGCGACCTTGTCCAAGCCAGTCTAAGAAGGCGCGACCATCGGGCAGATCGTCGGGATCGATCAGCGCGACCAGCTGCTCGGCAAGGCCGGGCACCTGCAAGCCGTAGTAGGGCTGCTCAGGATGGAAGTAAGGGACCAGATCCATAAAGCCCGACAGCATATTTGCGGGCAGCACGCCGCCGAGCGATGCGACGAAGAAAAACGGTCTTCGGGTGCCGCGCGGCTGGATCTCCACCAGGGGCGACTGGATCGGCGCCAGTTTGTCGACCAGGCGCAGCACGCCCGGCCAGCCACGCTCACGCAGAGCCACGCCCAGCTGCTGAATCGTTGGCTGCTCAAAGATGGTCGTTAGCGGCAACACCTGTCCGATCCGCTTATTGATCTGGGTCATCAAGCGCACAGCCAGCAGCGAGTTTCCGCCGAGATCAAAGAAGTTATCGGTGATGCCGATCGGACGAACGTTGAGCATGGCTTCCCATAGCTCAACCAGCAGCATATCGACCGCGTCAGTCGCCGGCACATAGGTTCGGCGCGCCTCCTCGTGAGCCGTCGCAGGTGCCGGCAGGGCTTTGCGATCGAGCTTGCCGTTGACGGTGAGCGGTAGCTCGTCGAGCGGCACAAAGGCTGTGGGAAGCATATAGTCGGGCAGGCGCTGCGCCAGGAAGGAGCGCAGGTCAGGAGCAAGGCCCTCACCCCCTGCCCCCCTGCCCCGAACCTCGGCCGGCTTCGGCCTCGGTTGCGGCAGGCGAGGGGGAATCTCCGAGCCCGTTTCTAGGTTCTGGGTTCTAGGTTCTAGGTTCTCTACAACGTACGCTACCAGCCGCTTTTGCCCAGGTGTATCTTCACGGGCAATCACCGCGGCATCGCGCACGGCCTCGTGCTGCTGAAGAGCCGCCTCGATCTCGCCCAGCTCGATGCGATAGCCGCGCAGCTTGACCTGATCGTCGGTGCGGCCCAGAAACTCGATCGTGCCGTCCGGCAGATAGCGGGACAGATCGCCGCTGCGGTAGAGCCGCGCGCCGGGCTCAGCCGAGAAAGGATCGGGCACGAATTTTTCGGCAGTCAGCGCCGGGCGATTGAGATAGCCGCGCGCCACGCCGGCACCGCCGATATACAGCTCGCCGACAACACCGATCGGCACCGGCTGCCCGTAGCGATCTAGAATATACAGCTGCGTATTGGCGATCGGCTTGCCGATCGGCACGGAGGCGGGATGCTGCACACCGGGCGGCACCTCGTACACGCAGCAGCCGACGACGGTTTCAGTTGGGCCGTACTCGTTGATCAGCACCGTGTCTGGGGCATGCTGCTGCCAGAAGCGGATGGTCTCAGCCAATAGATTCTCGCCGCCGATCACGAAGCGCCGCGTCCGACCGGCTGCTTCTGAGGCCGCAAGCGTGTGATTCAAGATCTCAAGGTGCGCGGGCGTGATCTTGATCAGACTGTAATCATGGCCGTCGCGGAGCGCCGCGCTCAACGTTTCGACGTTCAATCCTTCCGGCAGCAGGTGAGCGGCACGGCCCACCAGCAGCGGCGGGAACAACGCGGTCATCGTCAGGTCGAAGGCCAGCGACGAATGAACCGGCGCGCCCTGCCCTGCCGCCGCCTGATACGCATCAACGGCCCACACCAGGTAGTTGACCACGCCGCGATGCTGAAGCATCGTGCCTTTGGGCGTGCCCGTCGAGCCCGAGGTATAGATCACATACGCCAGATGGTCGGGCGTGGCGACTGGCGGCAGATCGGTACCGGACTCAGCGGCAACCAGCGACCAGTCGCGGTCCAGGCACAGCGCCGCGATGCCGTCACTAGCCACATGTTCGATCGTGCCGGCGCTCGCAAGCAGCAACGTCGCGCCGCTATCCTGGAGCATAAAGCGCAAACGCTCAGCTGGATAGCTCGGATCGAGCGGCAGATACGCGCCGCCCGCTTTGAGCACACCCAGCAGCCCGATCACGAGTTCCGGCGATCGTTCCAGGCACAGCGCCACCACCTGGTCGGGGCCAACACCGCGCCGCCGAAGCTGTCGCGCCAGCTGATTCGCGCGATGGTTCAGCTCAGCGTAGCTCAGGCTCGCGTCCTCAAATACCCGCGCGATCGCGTCGGGCGTGCGCGCGACCTGCGCCTCAAACAGCTGATGCACCAGCTGATCGCGCGGATAGAAACACTCGGTTGCATTCCACTCGACCACGATCTGCGCCTGCTCGGCCGCCGTGAGCAGCGGCACCTGCGCGGGACAACGATCGGGATCGGCGGCGAGCGCGACCAGCAGCGACTGAAAATGCCCCAGCAAACGCGCGATCGTTGTCTCGGCGAACAAATCGGGGTTATACACCAGCGTGCCCACGAGCCGATCGTCTTCCTCGATCAGCCCCAGATCAAGATCGAACTTGGCCGTCACGTTCTCGATCGGCAGCGGCTGAATCGTCACGCCCGGCAGCTCGACAGTTTCGAGTGCGCGATTTTGCAGCATGAACATGACTTGAAACAGTGGATTGCGGCTCAGATCGCGAGTGGGATGCAGCTCTTCGACCAGATGCTCAAAGGGTATATCCCCGTGCATGTAGGCCTGAAGACACACTTCACGCACACGCTGAAGCAGCGCGCGAAACGTCGGCTGGCCGCGCAGATCGGTACGCAGCACCAGCGTGTTGACAAAAAAGCCGATCACGCCCTCAGTTTCACGCTGCGTGCGTCCCGCGATCGGCGTGCCAACCGCGATGTCATCCTGGCCGCTATAGCGCGCCAGCAGCGACTGCCAGCCTGCGAGCAGCGTCATAAACAGCGTGGCACCCGCATCGCGGCTCAGCGTCCGCAACGCGGCGGTAGTTGCCGGCGCGACCTCAAACTTCTGGTATGCGCCGCGAAACGTAGCAACGGGCGGACGCGGCTGGTCGGTCGGGAGCTGCAAGATCGAAAGATCGGACAGCTGCTGCTTCCAGTACGCGAGCTGCGATTCCAGCACGGCATCGCGGAGCCAGGAGCGCTGCCACACGGCATAATCGGCATACTGGATCGGCAGCTCCGGCAACGGATCGGGCTGCACCGCGTCCGCGATATACGCGGTGTACAGCTGGCTTAGCTCGCGGAACAACACATCCTGCGACCAGCCATCCGAAACGATGTGGTGCAGTAATAGAAGCAGAATATGTTCGTGCTCGTCTAGGCGGAACAACGTAGCCCGGAAGAGCGGTCCGCTGGTGAGATCGAAGGGCTGTTGTGACTGCTCATGGATAATCTGAAGCGCCGAGGCTTCCCGAGTTTCCAGCGGCAGCATTTGCAGATCCCACAGATCCAACGACACGGGCAGCTCATGCGCGATCACCTGGATCGGCTCTTCGTCATGCAGGGCAAAGGTGGTGCGCAGCGACTCGTGCCGCGCCACGATCGTTTGCAAGCTCTGCTCAAGCGCTGCTCGGTCAAGCGCGCCGGTGAGCCGAATCGCGGTAGGGATCGTGTAAACGGCGCTGTTGGGCTGTAGCTGATCCAGGAACCACAGCCGCTGCTGCGCGAATGAAAGTGGTAGCGGCTGCGTACGTGCGGCCGGCAGCAGCGGCGGCAGCGCGATCGCCTGCGCCTGGCGCTGGATCGCAGTGACTGCCTCGGCAAACTGCGCGATCGTCGGCGCATCAAAGAGCATGCGCAGCGGCAGCTCGATCCCGAACATCTGGCGCGCCCGAGCGATGACCTGGATCGCTAATAGCGAGTGACCGCCGAGGGTAAAGAAGTTGTCGTGGATGCCGATCTGGTCGAGGCGCAGCACCTCCTGCCACATGCCCGCCAGCGCCGTCTCGACGGCCGTGCGCGGCGCCACAAACGCCTGCGCCAGCTCCGGGCGCTGCCCATCCGGCGCCGGCAGCGCGCGGCGGTCCAGCTTGCCGGTCGCCGTCAGCGGCAAGCGATGGAGCACGACAACCGCTTCCGGCACCATGTACTCCGGCAGCCGCTGGCTCAGGGCCTGCCGCAGGTCGTCCACCCGCAGCGTTGCGCTCGCCGGCACCACATAGGCCACCAGCCGCAGCGTGCCATCGTGCCCGTCACTGCGCGCCACCACCGCCACGTCGATCACCGCGCCCGTGTCCAGCAGCGCCCGCTCCACCTCCGCTAGCTCCACCCGGTAGCCCCGGATCTTCACCTGGTCGTCGCGCCGGCCCACAAACACGATGTTCGCCGCCCGATCGCCGAGCCAGCGCACCACGTCCCCACTTTTGTACAGCCGCGCCCCTGGTTGGTTGCTGAACGGATCGGGCACGAAGCGCTCGGCCGTCACTGCCGGGCGATTGTGATAGCCCCAGGCCACGCCGTCGCCCCCGATGTACAGCTCACCCTCCACGCCGATCGGCACCGGCTGCATGGCGGCGTCGAGCACATAAAACGTGGTGTTGGCGATCGGCAGCCCGATCGGCACCGGCCCCGACCACGATCGCGTCAGCTGGTAGATCGAGCAGCCGACCACGGTCTCGGTCGGGCCGTACTCGTTGAGTACGACCGTGTCTGGCGCCGCCTGCTGCCAGCGTTGGACCTGCTCCCCGCGCAGCGCCTCCGCGCCCACCACCAATGTCTGCACGCGGCCCGCCATGTGCGCCTCCGTCAGCGTGTGGCTCAGCACATCCAGCTGCGTCGGCGTGATCTTGATCAAGCTAAAGGGCTCGGCGGTCAGCAGCGCGTCGGCCAGGGCGGCCAACGGCTCGGTCTCGGGCAGCAGCTGCACGGTGCGCCCGACCAGCAGCGGCGCGAATAGGCTCGGAAAGATCGCGTCGGCCGCGATCGACGATTGCACCGGCGCGCCACGTCCGGCTGAGGCCGTGTAGGCGGTGAGCGCCCAGTGGAGGTAGTTGACCAGGCCACGCTGCGGGATCAGCACGCCTTTGGGCTGCCCCGTCGAGCCGGAGGTATAGATCAGGTAGGCCAGGTCGTCGGGCGTGAGCGCGGTCAGCGGCGGCGTGGATGGCTGGGCGGCACGCAGCGCGTGAGCCTGATCCAGCCACAGCACGGGTGGCAGGACGGCGGGCAAGCGCTCCCGCAGCGTGCTGTGGCTCAGCACCAGCGCGGCGCCGGAGTCGTGGAGCAAGAACTGCAACCGGTCGGGCGGAAAGGCGGCGTCGAGCGGCACCCACGCTCCGCCCGCCTGCCACACCGCCAGCAGCGCCACCACCAGATCCCCGGAGCGCGGCAGTAGCAGCGCCACCCGGCTGCCCCGCCCGATGCCATACGTCTGCCGGAGCACATGCGCCAATTGGGCGGCGGCATCGGCCACATCCTGATACGTCAGCTGCCCGTCCTCGGCCGCGACCGCGATCGCCGCCGGCGTGCGCGCCACCTGCTGCGCGAACAGCGCCGGATAGGTCAGCGCTGGATACGCCTGTGCCGTCGCGTTGCGCGCCACCAGCAGCTCGTCTTTTTCGCGCTGTGACAGCAGATCCGCCGTTTCATACCGGCTCTCAGGATCACGGCTCAGCGCGGCCAGTGCGGCAAGGTAGTATTCCGAGATCTGCTGCGCCTGCTCGGCACACAGGATCGATGTATGGTAATCGATCATCAGCTCAAGCTGGGCCGAGCCGCTGGTAAAACCAAAGGCAACCTGAAGCGGAATATTCGATGAGGTCAGGCCTTCGATCGTGCTCGGCAATAGCTCCAGCCGCCGCGACTCAACCAGATCATCCAGCACATGAAAGTTCGTAAAGTTGAAAAGCACCTCGAACAAGGGCTGCTCACGACCCCACTGCTGCTGGAGCGCGGCCAGCGGGTAGCGACGAATATCGACCAGCTCAAGCTCTGCTGCAAAGGTCTCACGGATCAGATCGCGCCAGGTGCCGTGCGTCGGCTGGAGGCGCAGCGGCAGCGTGTTGAGAAACAAGCCGCTGACTTTCTCGCCGTCCTGAGCTTCCGAGCGACCATGCAGCACGAGCCCGGTCAGCACATTCGCCTGCGGATCTAGCAGATGCATAACCCGCAGATGGGCAGCCAGCAAGATCGTTTTGAGCGGGACCGATGCCTGAGCGGCAACCTGCTGAAGCGACGCGGTCAGCGCTGACGCGATGGGCAGACGAACGCTGCCGATCTGGCGCGTGGTGCGCTCGACATGGGGCCAGCGCGGCAATTGCAGCAGCGTCGCGTCTTCGAGCTTGTCGGCCCAGTAGCGCCGGCACGTCTCCGAGTCAAGCGTCTGGCGCTCCAGGGCTACAAAATCGCGGAAGGTGCTTTGCAGCGGCGGCAACGTGAGCGGCTGCTGGTCCGCGAGCGCAAAATAAACCGCGAAGATCTCAGCCAGGACCGTGTTGAGACTCCAGCCGTCGAGGATCGGGTGGAACTCGGTGATCGTCAGCTGGAAGGTGGCGGCGGTGCGGCGGTGAAGATGCAGGCGCAGCAGCGGCGGCTGTGCCAGATCAAAGTGGCGGCGTAGCTCGGCCTGAATATACGCTCGCAGATGTTCAACCTGCTCAGCTTCCGCCAGATGGCAAATGTCGTGCTGCTGAATCTTCATAGTCGCCGCCGCATGGACTAGCTGTAGCGGCTCGCTGTACGTGACCAGATCGAACGAGGTACGCAGCACCGGATGACGGGCAACAATCTGCTGTGCCGCCGCACGGAGCAGATCCAGGTCGATCGCGCCGTGCAGGTAGAAGCTGGTAACATTATGGTAATCTGCAACATCGGCGCCAAGCTCCATGTGGTAGATCATCCCTGCCTGAAGCCTGGTGAGCGGATAGGCATCTTCCACATCGGGCGGCAGCTTGCCGCGATCAACATCGGCGACCAGGCTGAATGGCGTCGTGCGCGGCGCTGCGTCGAGCTGGTCTTCAGCGGGCTTGAGGTGCTGGCTGAGCGCGTCGATCGTCTGGTAGCGGAAAAGATCCTGAAGCGACAGGCTCAAGCCGCGCTCTTTGGCTAAGGCCAGCAGCCGGACGCTCAAGATCGAATCGCCGCCAAGCATAAAGAAATTATCGTGGATGCCCACTCGCTCGCGGTGCAGAACAGCGGCCCAGATATCCGCTAGCGTCTGCTCGACCGGCGTGCGCGGCGCAACATAGGTTTCCGCCGTGTCCGCAGGCTGCTGCTCCGGCGCGGGTAAGGCCCGGCGATCGAGCTTGCCGGTCGGCGTGAGCGGCAGCGCGTCCAGAAACACCCAGGCCGAGGGCAGCATATGGTCGGGCAGCGTGGTTTGCAAAAATTGCCGCAGCGCTGGGGCGCTCATCGGCGCATTCGTGCCCTCAGCCGTTGATCCGTCGGCCGCTACCACGTAGGCCACCAGCCGCAGCCCGCCTGGCTCAGCGTGCGTGCCGCCGACCGCACGCTCTTCACGTGCCACCACGACGGCCTCACGAACGGCTGGATGCGCGCTGATCGCCGCCTCGATCTCGCCCAGCTCGATGCGAAAGCCACGGATCTTGACCTGCTGATCGATCCGGCCCAGGTACTGAAGGTCGCCGCCTGGCAGCTGCCGCGCAAGATCGCCGGTCTTATACAGCCGCGCGCCGGTGAGAGGCTGGAATGGATCGGCAATAAACCGCTCAGCCGTCAGCTCGGGGCGATTGAGGTAGCCACGAGCGACACCCGCTCCGCCGACATACAGCTCGCCCGGCACGCCGAGCGGCACAAGCTGCCGGCGCTGATCAAGCACGTACAGCTGGAGATCGGGGATGGGACGCCCAATCACGCTGCCCGGCGCGGAGTCGAGATCGGCGAGCGTGATCGGGCGGTAGGTGACGTGTACCGTGGTTTCGGTAATGCCGTACATGTTCACGAGCTGGGGCTGCGTGTCGCCGTGGCGATCGAACCAGGGGCGCAGGCTTTGCAGATCCAGGGCCTCGCCGCCAAAGATGACATAGCGCAGCGCCAGCGAGCGCTGCTCGGCCGCCTGTTGCTCGGCCCAGATCAGCTGGCGAAAGGCCGACGGCGTCTGGTTGAGCACGGTTACCTGCTCCGCCGCCAGCAGCGCATACAGCGCCTCGGGCGAGCGACTCACCAGGTAGGGCACGATCACCAGCCGGCCGCCGTAGAGCAGCGCCCCCCAGAACTCCCAGACCGAGAAGTCGAACGCCGCAGAGTGAAACAGCGTCCAGACATCGCGCTCGTCGAAGCCATACCAGTCTTGAGTCGCGTCGAACAGGCGCGTAACATTGGCGTGAGTGACCAGCACGCCTTTGGGCTTGCCCGTCGAGCCGGAGGTATAGATCACATACGCCAGTGAGTCGGCGCTCGCACCGCTGGCCGGATTTTCGGTATGGGCGGTGGCAAAAAGATCTGTACGATCCAGGCATACCGTGTGTGGGACCGATCGCGGCAGCTCGCTGGCCAGCCATGATTGTGTCACCAGCACCGTCACCTCGGCATCGTCCAGCGTCGCGGCAAGGCGCTCAGCCGGATAGCTCGGATCGAGCGGCAGGTACGCGCCGCCGGCCTTGAGAATCGCCAGCAGGCCGATCGCCAGGTCAAGCGAGCGCTCGACATACAGCCCGACGAGCGTATCCCGGCCAACACCAAGGGCCTGGAGATGGTGTGCCAGCTGATTGGCGCGCTGATTCAGCTCGGCGTAGGTCAGGCGCTCCGCCGGCGCGTCGGCAGCGGCGTACACCACGGCGATCGAATCGGGCGTGCGCGCGGCCTGGGCTTCGAATCGCTCGTGGAGGCAGCCATCCCGGAGATAGCTCGCGCCGCTATCCCAGGCGCCAAGAATGTCGGATCGCTCAGCGCCTGTCAGCATCGGCAGATCGAGAATCGGGCAATCGGGCGCGGCGACGATGCCGGATACAAGCGTCTCAAAGTGGCCGGCCATGCGCGCGATCGTCGCCGGCTGAAACAAGTCGCTGCTGTATTCGATCGTCGCGCTCAGCCCCTGGGACGTGTTGACCACCGCCAGCGAAAGATCGAACTTGGCAGCCACGCGCTCAAAGTCAAGATATTCCATGCTGAGCTGCGGCACTTGCATGGTTTCCGGCGGCGCTTCGTCCAGCTGGAACAACACCTGAAACACAGGCGTGTAGCTCAGATCGCGCTCCGGCTGGATCACCTCGACCACCTTTTCAAACGGCAGATCTTGATGCGCGTAGCTACCCAGGACGACATCATGGGTGCGCTGAAGCAGCTCACGAAACGTAGGATTGCCGCTCAGATCTGTGCGCAGCGCCAGCGTGTTGACAAACAGTCCGATCAGAGGCTGTATCTCGGCCTGGCTGCGATTCGCAACCGGCGTGCCTACAACCAGATCTGTTTGCCGGGTGTAGCGGCACAGCAACACCTGAAATGCGGCCAGGACCGCTGTAAAAAGCGTCACCTGCTCCTGGCGGCTCAGCCGGATCAATGGCTCCGAAAGCGCTACCGGCAAGCTAAAGCGATGGATCGCACCGGCATAGGTTTTGATCGCCGGCCGTGGCCGGTCGGTGGGCAGCGCCAGCACCGTGGGCGCATCGGCAAGGGTGGCCGTCCAGTACGCCAGCTCCTCTGTCAGACGCTCGCCCTGTAGCCAGTCGCGCTGCCACGCGGCATAATCGGCATACTGGATCGGCAGCTCCGGCAGCCGGGTACCCTCTAGGTGCGCCTGGCCCGATCGATAGGCCGTGTAGAATGCTTCGATCTCGCGCACCATCACGCCCGTTGACCAGCCATCGGACACGATATGATGCTGCGTGATCACCAGCACATGCTCGTGGCGATCGAGCTGAAGCAGCGTGGTGCGAATCAGCAGATCGTGCGCCAGATCAAAGGGGCGATGCGCCTCCGCCTCAGCGTAGCGCTTCGCCTCGGCCTTGCGCGCGTCGGGTGGAAGATGGCTCAGATCCAGGATTGGCAGCGGCACATCGTCAACTGTCGCCAGAATCTGGATCGGCTGTCCCTGCTGCACGGCGACGTTGGTGCGTAGCACCTCATGGCGTTGAACCAGCGCCGTAAAGCTGTGCTGAAGCGCAGCCACGTCGAGCTGTCCGCGCAGCCGCAGCGCGACAGGAATATTGTAGGCCGGGCTGTTCGGCTCAAGATGGCTTAAAAACCATAATCGCTCCTGGGCAAAGGCCAGCGGGAGTTCGGCGGTCTGCTCCCGCCGAGGGATCGCCTGTGTTTGAATGAGATCCACGCCTTCATCTTCAAGCATATACGCGAGAAGCTTAAGATCTTCAGCAGAAAAACTGGTCGTATCCACGCTGGCGCTATCCTTTCATCGGAAATGAGCACAGACTGTTTGTTTGATTACGGCAAGGCCGGCAGCTTCAGGCACCGCAATCCACGATCGTCAGGATCGAGCGGATCATCATCGACCCTGCTCGGGCTGGGCTTCCCGCGCTTGCAGCGAAGCCTGCTTTTCGGCGGACGACATACGCTTGATTTTGAGCAGCAGCTGCGCGATCTTTTCGGTCTGACCCGGTCGCGGCTCACGCGCGATCAGCTCCTGGGCCAGCTCCGCGATGGTAGCAGCCTCGTACACGCTGCGCAGGGGCAGCTCGATCTGGAAGACGGCGCGGATGCGGGCGACGAGCTGGGTGAGC
>DASWTW010000338.1:0-12321 GCA_036401895.1 Herpetosiphonaceae bacterium
GAGGTAGGCCGCGCCGCCGACCGGGCGATTGCTCGCGCGCTGGCCGGTCGAGATCTGGCCATGGAAATCGTTGATCGCGAAGATCTTCATGTTGAGCGGCACCAGCGCCGCGCCCAGGCGGGTCAGCAGCACCATGCGCCGGCCATTCATGGTGTGGACTTCCATGCGGGCGCGCTCGAAGTGCTGCGTCAGCACGGTATCGCCGTCGATGTTCTGCTCTTCGCGCGGCTGTGAAAGCGGCAAGCCCCACAGCGCCAGCGACTCGCGGTAGCTCACGCCGCGATCACCGAAGTTGAGACCCTGCGAACGCCAGTAGCGCAGGAAATCGTCACATACGCTATAGCCAGTCTCAAACGCCACGCAGCTGCCCTGCTGCTGGCCTTTGGGGAAATCCTGCCAGTTGCGACCTTCGCGGGTCAGCACTTCGGCATTGACGCGACCAAGCAGCACGTTGTACGGCGCGGCCTGATCGGGGTGCAGCTCGAAGCGCTGGCGCTCGTAATACTGAACCAGGAATGTGCCTTCCGGCGTCTGCTCCTGCTTGGCAGCTTCCAGCGGATAGCCGAAGACCGCCAGGCCGCCGTTTTGCTCCCAATACTCGCGGAACTCAGCCGCGACACAGGCCGTAACGCCCGGCTGATTGAAACACAGCTCGCCCGGCGCCGCTTTTGGCGTGCCGACCACGCTCAGCGCGATCGCGACACCCATAAAAACAGCCAGAAACTGCTGAAAACTCCGACTAGAACGGATCATGCCCACGATGACCTCCCTCTAAAGCCAATACATCCCTATCTCATCGCTCCATCGCGATGCGTGCATATCATATCACCAATCCGGCAATTGCTTGCAAACAGGAAGTTAAAGTTTCTTTAAATTTGAGGTTTGGCCAGGTGAAGATCGGTGGGATTGAGGCAGGTTAAACAAACGCAGGACCGTTACGAGAACGGTCCCGCGTCAAACATTCAGGTAGGATCTACGGGGTTACAGCGGTGATGCGGCCGTCGATCACAGGCGTGATCGTGCCGAGCTGGCGGATGTAGTCCAGCAGCACGTCGGCCATGACCTCACGCGTCGTGCCTTTGCCGTCAGCCAGCATGGTGTAGCCATCGCCGCCGGCGTTGGTGAAGTCGTTGGTCGCCAGCGTGTAGGTCGTCGCATCGGCGAGGATCGGCGTGCCGTCGTCAAGCGTCAGCGAGACTATCCGCGAGCCGGGAGTGCGCGTGACATCATAGCTGAACTTGAAGCCCGAGATCTGGGCAAAGCGGCCGTTGGCGCTCGGCAGCGCCGCAACGCTGTGCTCGACGATCGCGTGGAGCTGCGCGCCGGTGATGCTGCGCGTGACAACCGAGTTACCGAAGGGCAGCACCGTGAACACATCGCCGATCACCAGATCGTAGGGCGGGCCTGCGACATAGCCAGCGGCCGGCCGGCGCAGGGTCTTATCGAGCGGCGCGTAGCTCGACGGCAGCGCGGCGCGGAGGCCACCGCCGTTGGTGAAGGCCAGCTGCGTGCCGTAGCGTACCCGCATCGAGTCCGCCACCAGGTTGCCCAGCGCGACTTCACGCACACGCTCGACGTTGCCGCCGCGCGGGAAGGTATCGGTCGCGACGCCGACCTTGGCATCGAAGGCCGCCGCCAGCTGCGTGCGATACGGGGCCAGTAGGTTGACGATCGAGGCGTCGGGCGTGACCGCGCTGCTCAGCGGCGTCACAAACTGGGCCGCGCTGCTGAGCACGGTGCCGGTCTTGGGATCGACCGTCAAATTGGTCCTGGAGTAGGTCAGGCCCTTGCTGCGGTTTTCCACGACCAGCGCGCCGTTGATGACCGTCTGGAACTGCACATCGGTGTGATCGCCGAAGACCACGTCGAAGTCTTCCAGGCCGCTGGCGAAATCGATCAGCCGGCCGGCCGGAGCGCCCGTCACCGGATCTGTGCCCTCGATGCCCATGTGCGTGATCGCCACGACGACCTGCGCGCCCGCCTGCTTGGCCTGGCCGCGCGCTTTGTTCGCCGCCGCGACCGGATCGGTGATCTCGATCGTGCCGAAGTTACCGGGGAAGACCAGCGACGGAGCTTCCTGGTTGGTCACGCCGATCACCGCGACCTTGACGCCGTCAACATCGAAGATCTCAAAGGGCTTCACGCCGCTCAGATTGTCCTCGACGTTCTTGAGATTGGCCGACACATACTGGAAATCGGCAAGATCGATCATGCGCTGCAAGTGTGCGATGCCGCGATCGAAGTTGTGGTTGCCGAACGTATCGACGTGAAAGCCCATGGCGTTCATGGTCTTGACCGCCGGCTCCTCGTCGAAAAAGCCCGAGAGCGGCGGAGCCGCGCCGTAGGCATCGCCCGCCGTGATCGTCAGCGAGTTGGGATTCGCCGCCCGATCGGCCTTCCAATACGACAACAGCTCGGCCGCGCCGCCGACGTTACCAACGCCCGTTACAGACAGCGGATCGAGCTGTGCGTGCCAGTCGGAAACGGTCAAGAACTGAATGGTGACCGGTTGGCGCGGCTTCATGCTTGTCGCCGCGTTCGTGCCCGTCGCTACGATGAGCAGCGCCAGCACCAGCGAAACCAACGCAAGCCAGTGCTTGCGTCCAGGACGCAGACGGATCAGTGCCACGATGGCCCCCTTTTGATCCCAAGATGAATGTTTGAGGAAATTACACGGATGTCACGGATGACGCGGGTGTCACGGATGACGGGCATATCATACCACACAGATGCGCGCGTCGGGGACCGAAGTACTAAAAAATACTCAGGAGCACGAAGAACCAAGAACCTAGAACCAAGAACCTAGAACGAAGGAAACAAATGGATAACATTAACATCAACACTCCTTTGTTCCCTTGTTCCCTTGTTCCCTTGTTCCCTTGTTTGCCCGCAGGGCCTACCCCGGCAGTGTTTTTGCCAGTGCCAGCGCGCCGTAGAGAATGCTGTCGTCGCCCAGCGCGGCCGGCACGACGTCGATGCGCGCGCCCGACCAGGATGTGATCTGCCGTCGCAGCTCGGCGCGCAGGGGCATGAAGAGCGCATCACCGGCCTTGCCGATACCACCACCAATCACAATACGAGCGGGATTGAGCAGCATAATCGCCGCTTTCAAGCCCTGCGCCAGATCCACAACGTAGCGCTCGACAAAGGCCGGATCTTGCAGCAGCTCTTTCGCGGATCGGCCGTGGTCGCGCTCAAGCCACAGGCCGCAGCAGAGCCGCTCCAGGCAGCCACGCGCACCGCATAAACATTCGGGACCATCCGGCCGGATCGTGAGATGGCCGATCTCACCCGCGTACGAGTCCGCCCCGTGATAGATCCGGCCGCCAGCCAGCAGCCCGCCGCCGATGCCGGTTGAGATCGTCAGGTAGAGCAGCGGATCGTAGCCGATGCCGGCGCCGAAAAAGCCCTCGCCCAGCGCCCCGACATTGGCGTCGTTGTCGGTGATCGTCGGCAGACCGAGCTGCTGCTCCAGGAACTCCGAGAGCCGGAAATTTTGCCAGCCGCCGACATGTGTCGAGAGCACAACCCGCTGCTCGGCGAAATGTACCGGGCCGCCGAAGCCCACGCCGCAGCGCTCAACCTCGATCTGCCCCTGCCAGAGCCGCGCCTGCTCCACAATCTGCGCGAGCATCCAGTCGCGCCCGCCCTCACGATCGGTTGGCTGCGTCTGGCGCATGATCATCTCGTTATCCGCAAAGACCGCCATCGAGAATTTTGTACCGCCAACATCGATCGCGAGTGTGTTCATAGCCTGACTCTGCTCCTGTGCTCAGGTGGTGCTAAGGATACAGCACTGCTCGGAGGAAGTCACTACCCACGTGAAGATCCTGAAACTGGAACCAGGCTCGCACGCTGGCACACGATTTGCGATGCGAGCAGGGAATGGCTGCGGTATGTACACCACTAACCAACCGATTCGGCCAGCGCAAGGAGGTCGTGAGCATGGGTGAAAATATTGTCGGCTTGTTCAATACCGAGGACGAGGCCCAGGCGGCCATGCGTGAGTTCCGCGCCGCAGGCTTTGGCGAAGGTCAGGTCAGCAGTATCCAGAAGAATCCTCAGGCGGCGCTCGATGCCGTGGTGCAGCGCGCAGATCAGAGTGAGATGGAGACCGACGACGATTCTGCTGTAGGCGTGCAGCAGGGCCAGCTTGCCGAAGCGGCCGAGCCGGGCGGCGTGTATGTGATTGTGCGGGCGCACTCAGACGCCGAGGCTCAGCGCACGCTCGATCTGATGAATCGCTTCAACGTCGCCAACATTGAGCACCGCGAACAATCCTACCACGAGGGCACCTGGCAGCCACTCGACGAGTCGGCCAGCGAGGTCGGTGCGATGCAGCAGACGCAGGAGCGCACCGTTTAGACCAAACGTGTGCGGCACCTACGCGAAGTAGTGCCGCACATCATCCGCTACTTTGACGCTGCCCAGCGCCAGCATCAGCTTGACCCGCGCTTTAGGCCCGTTCAGTCCCGGCGCAAACAGGCAGCCCAGCCGCCGCAGATCATGGTAGGCGCCGACGTAGCCGTACTCATCGCCGAGATCGCCGGCTGCCGCGCGGGTTGTGATCACCACCGGGATGCCGCGAGCCCGCGCATTCTGGATCAACGGCAGCCACCACGGCGGCACACGCCCGCTGCCCAGCGCCTCAATCACGATACCTCGCGCCCCGCTCTCGATCGCCGCGCGCAGCAGCCGATCGTCGCAGCCCTGGGTGACCACCAGCAGATCGACGGGCTCCTCCAGCCGATTCAGCGGGATCGACTGGCGCTGGCCGGCGCGCTGGAAAAACACCGGCGCGCCGCTGACCGTCGAGCCAAGAGGGCCGCCGCTGGGAGCCGCGAACGCGCCCAGCGCCTGCGAGTGGACTTTCTGAACCTGCGCCGCAGCAAAGATCTGCTCGTTGAACGCCACCAGCACGCCCTGATCCTGCGCCGCCTCCGAGCCCGCGATCCGAATCGCAGCCGCAAGATTGGCGATGCCGTCGTAGCCCACGGCGTTCGCCGTTCGCATGGCGCCCGTTACCACGATCGGCTTGGAGGTAGCGATCGTGAGATCGAGCAGGTAGGCCGTTTCTTCAAGCGTATCCGTCCCATGCGTCAGCACCACGCCTGCCACGTCAGGCAGCTGTACCCGCGCCTCGACGCGCCGGATTAGCTCGACGATCATCGGCGTCGTGAGATGGCTGCTGGGCAAGTTCGCGAACTCTTCAAAGACAACCTGGTACTCGTTGCGGGGCAGGAGCGATAAAAAATCCTGACCTTTCAGGCTAGGCACAGCGCCGCCGACCATCGGGCCACGCTTCATCGCGATCGTTCCACCGGTTGTTAAACAAAGTATATACGACACTCAACGTGCTCCTTAATGGACGTGATACCGCATGAGGCGAGGAGCAGAACGTATAAGGCTGCTCGTGCCATTATAGTCCTGCACGTCTGCCCGCGCACTAGCTTACGAGGCGATGTAGCAGTAGTACATTCGTCGCGTCCACGGCGGCGATCAGGCAAAAGCCGGCCAGTCGCTCACGCGCGAACAGCCCATCCAGAAGCGCTATTTCCCACGAATCGCGCAACTACCATCTTGACAAGCGTTGCCGCTGTAGTAGGATGGCAGTACAGCTTCTTAATTTCTACCTACCAGCCGCCAATCCTTCTTTCTACTCTTTCGTTCCGACTTCTGATCGCCCGTAAACTCACGGGTAGCTATCCTATCTCAGGAGGAGCACGCCATGGAAGAACAAAAGGAGCGCGGATCGAGCAAGGTTTGGGCAAGAGTGTTTGAGTCCGACGCGCCGACCGACGAAGAGCTGACGCGATCGCTGGCGACGGCAGCCGAAGGCTATCGTGTGCGGCGCTGGTGGAAGTATGGCCAGCCCGCGATCGACCGGATCAAGGCCACGCTGGATGTGCCCTTTGATAATGCCGGCCCGCTGGTGCAGGATCTGCTCGGCGCGAACGGCAAAGGGCTACAGGTTTCCCTCGACGCCTTCCCGTATGGCATCCCCGATCTTGAAGGTGTCATGATCAACGTTCTTTTTGAGCGTGAGATCCAGTAAGGCGGTCAACGCGATGCAAGGACCGACTGGCAGCGATATTCGCGTCCTCCAGGTGCATCCGAGCCTACGATGCAACCTGAGATGCCTGCACTGCTACTCCGAGTCCAGCCCGCAGGAGGCGCGAGAGCTGTCTCTCGCCCTCCTTCAAGGCGCGATCTCGGATGCGCGGGCTGAAGGCTACAATGTCGTGGGCGTTTCCGGCGGCGAGCCGCTGCTGTACAGCGCGCTGCCGCAGCTGCTGGCTCACGCGCGCTCCCTGGGCATGATCACATCGATCACGACCAACGGCATGCTGCTTACGCAGCAGCGCATCGAGCAGCTGCGCAATGTGGCCAACCTGATCGCGATCAGCCTGGATGGCGTCGCCGAGTCGCACAATCGGATGCGGGGAGCGCCGCGCGCCTTCGAGATTATGACGCGCTGCCTTGAGCCGCTGCGCCAGGCCGGCATTCCCTTTGGCTTCATCTTCACGCTGACGATGTACAATCTTGACGAGCTTGAGTTCGTCGCGCGCTTCGCGGTGGAGCAGGGCGCAACGCTGCTTCAGGTTCATCCGCTGGAAGAGGTCGGCCGCGCCAAAGAGCTCCTGCTCAACAAGGCTCCCGACGAGCTAGAGCTGGCCTATGCGTTTCTGGAAGTCGCGCGGCTGCAAAAGCTCTACGCCGACAGCTTGCAGATCCAGTTCGATGTGACCGATCGCAGCCTGGTTCGGCAGAGTCCCGAGCGGATTTTCGCCCTCGATCCCGCCGCGCTGCCCGATGCCACCCGGCAGTCACTGTCCGATCTGGTATCGCCGCTGATCATCGAAAATAGCGGCCATGTTGTACCGATTCAGTACGGCTTCTCGCACGCCTACGCGCTCGGCGATCTGCACCAGGGTCGTTTGAGCGATTTCGCGGCGCAGTGGAAGGCCAGCCGCTATCCTGCTTTCTCCCAGCTGTGCCGCAGCGTCTGTGATAGCTTGCTGGAAAACGGCCGGCCCCAGACGCCGTTCGCCAACTGGTACGGGCGCATCACGCAGTCGAGCTACGCCGATGAGCCGCTCAGCCAGGCGCTGGGCTAGCCTGCACGTCCGCTACACTCGCCGCGCAACGTACATTTCTCTGAGGCTGCGCTCGTTGGGCGGCTGCGCTGTGAAGCAATCATAGACGGCCTCCACGACGAAGCCGGCCGCCTCCAGATAGCCGCGCACGACCGGCTGTGCGTAGCCGCGCTCGACATGCACCTCGCGAAAGCGCCGGTAGCGTCCGGGCGAAACCTCGACAAATCCAGTCAGGACCAGCGTCGAAAAGCCGTTTGTGCGATCGTAGTGGCTCTGCATGATCTGCGTTCCCGTGTCGAACTCTTCTACCTCGACGCCCTGCCAGTAATGCTCCAGAAAATAATCGGTCGCCAGATCGAAGCAGAAAAGGCCGCCCGGCAACAGGGCCCGTGCCACCACTGCAAAACACTGCCGCAGATCGGCATCCTCGGTCAGATAGTTCAGCGTGTCATAGCAGCAGGTCACCAGATCCACGGGCGCGTCGATCGCGAAATCGCGCATGTCACCCTGCGCAAAACGAATATCCACCTCCTCGTCCAGCGCGGCAACCTTCCGCTCCGCCTCAGCCAGCATCGCCGCCGACCGATCGATGCCAAGCACGCACCAGCCACGCTCCGCCAGCATCAGCGCCAGCGTGCCCGTGCCGCAGGCCAGATCCAGCATCGTGCGGCCGGCAACTGGATGACTGCGCAGGAGATCCCGCAGATACATGTCCATCAGCAGGGAAAAGCTGTTCTGCCCGGATCGATCGTAGATCGCGGCGTATTCCTCGTATTGCATGGAGACTCGATTCTAGGGAACAAAAGAACAAAGAAACAAGGGAACAAAAAAGAACAGAGAACACAGAACAAAAGCAAGTACCCTAACTCCCCTTCTCCCACTGCCGTAGGAGAAGGGGCTGGGGGATGAGGGCCTTGCTATAGAATAACAAAAACAAACCAGCCTCATCCGTGGTATGCTTAAGTCTCAGATCCGCAGCTCAGACAAAGACTATACATGCAGTTGATCGAAACCGGCAACCCGTGGGGCCGTGTCGTCGCCATTATTCTGGCCGTTCTGGTGATCGCGCTGGTGATGCGCTCGCCGTCACGCCCTGCCATCATTGCGCCGGCCGATGCGCTGGGCACGTCCAGCGGTCCAATCGGGCTGACCGGCCAGTTCGAGGCACGTCCCGAGCCGTTGGTTGCGGCAGCTCCCGCGCAGGTCGACGGCAGAATCGCCGTGGTCAGCGCTGGCCTGCTGGCGCTCTACACCACCGAGGGCTCGTACACGCCCGAGCAGGTGCGTAGTCTGGCCCAGCCGCTCGACGAGGCGCTCAGCTACGTCAGCGAGCGCACCGGCATGCAGCTCAGCGGGCCGGTCAACATCGTCTTCGATCGGCGGGCGGCGTGCGGCCTTGACGGCGCGGCCTACACCGAGAAGCGCACGATCCTGCTCTACGCCTGCCCCGATATTCCCACACGCCGCGCGATCAATATTTTAGCGCACGAGTTCGTCCACCAGCTGGCCAACGATTACTATGGCCCGGAGCACATGCAGGCCGATCTGATCCTGAGCGAGGGCCTCGCGACCTGGGGCGCCGGCAAATACTGGCTGGGCGGCGAGTCCGACTTCCGGGGCTTTGTGCTGCACAACTACGCCTCGAATCTGCTGCCGCTCGGCAGTCACTACAGCGATTACGGCACGCTCGACGCGATGAATCGGCTGTACTACCAGTGGGCATCGCTGGTGGATTTTCTGATCACGACGCAGGGGCGAGAAAACTTCGATACACTGTATAAGAGCGGCCACGGTATGTCGCCCAACACCGCCGACTATCAGGCTGTGCTGGGCAGCGATCTGGCCGGCGTCGAAGCCCAGTGGAAGGAGTGGCTTAACCGCTAGCGTTTATGAATATCGTGATCGATCTATTGCCCTGGGAGCAGATTTTCCTGGGATCGAGCCTCGGCCTGCTGATCACCTCGATCATCAGTGGCATCACGCTGCTGCGTCGCCGTGCGCTCGGTCCGATCCGCTGGTTCCTCCTGACGATCTTCGCGGTCGGCGCGATCCTGCCCTGGCTGGCCCAGCCGCGCTTCGGCGCTCGGCTGCGACGGTCCAGCCAAACGAATATCGCCGCCACCGGCGACGACGCGGAGTGGCCCGAGCTCAAACCGCGCCGCTACGATCGATCGACGGCTGAGGTGATGCAGGCGGCAGTGCGCGCGCTGGACCATCTGAGCTGGAAGCTGGCCAGCCAGGAGTCGCTGGCGCTCGCGGCGGAAGTGCCGATCGCCAACACGCCGTTTGTCGACGATTTCCGCGTGACGCTGAGCGAGGAAGCTTCGCAGACCGTGGTGAATGTCCACTCCAGCTCACGTGTCGGCAAGGGCGATATGGGAGCGAACCGCCGCCACGTGATCCAGTTCTTCATCGTGCTGGAGCAGCAGCTACAAAGCTCGGCGCAGCCTTAAACGCAACAGCCCGATCTCGGCACTGAGATCGGGTTTGTTTTATGCCGCCAGCTCACGCACCCAGCCGACCAGCCGCGATACGCCCTCCAGCAGCCGCCTGAGCGACAAGCTGGCTGTGCTCTCCGAGCCGGCCTGCCGCGCCACCTGAGCCGTCGCCGTCGAAACATCGATCGGCTGGTTGGCCTGCTTGCGATAATGCAGATGGTCCATGATCCAGAGATACAGATCGGTCTCGGTACGGCCAGGAAAGTATTGCAGCGTGCCCTGGTCGCGGATCGCCTGGATCACCGGCGTGTACCACTCGGAGCACCAATGCTCGATCGCCTGGTCCAGCGGCACCTCGTAGCCGCGATCCTGGCTCAAGAAAAAGCGATGATCCAGAATATGGCTGCGCAGCCGGCAGTAATCTTTATCCGATAGCCGCACATCCGCGCCGACGCACAGCTGGTCGATCTTCGACCACTCGATAAAGTCCAGCAGCTCCAGCGGCGGGCTTTCACGCGGCGGCACGATCGCAAGACGCGCGCTGTTGGCGATGCCCTGCGCCGCGTCGCCGACGGTCTCCAGCATCGAGCGGCGACCAAACTGCGTCGTATAGTCGAGCGTTGCCAGCTCCGGCCCCGGATCGAAGCCGATCACGTCCTTCAATGAGCGACGGTGCTGCATGATCCAGAGATACAGATCCGCCTCGGTGCGGCCAGGAAAATACTGGAGCACGCCATGCTGGCGGATCGTCTCGACCATCGGCAGGTAGACGTTATCGTACCAACTGGCCACCGACTCGTCCCTGGAAAGCTCCTGGCCGCGCTCCTGCGACGCGTAGTAGCGATGCGTGTTGATGTGCTCGATCAGCTCAAGGTAGCCGCCCAGCGCCGATAGGTCGATGCGCTGCTGTGGCCGTAGCGCGGCTAGATTCGTCCATTCCAGAAAATCGCTGTACTCTTCCTTGAGCAGCAGATCGCGCACCGAGAGCCGCTCGTCCAGTGGCACATCGACCATGTACTCGGTCACGAACGCGTCGATCTCATACTGGCCGCGCTGGCGAGCTACCGAAACTCGGTGGTTGCCGTCTTTGACGAAAAATACCTCGCCGACTTTGTACAGCTCGACCGGCGGCAGCGGCACGTCTTCGTAGTGCGCCATGTCCACGCTCTGCCAGCGCTGCTGGGTCTTGGCCTGACGCGGCAAGAAATGCCGGTCGAAGTCGGCGTAGCGGCCTTCGCTGCCGACGATCTTGCTTAGCGGCACTTGTTGCAGGCCGCGATACGCGCTGCCGCGAATATTCAGCCGCGAGCGCACCTCCTCGAACGGCACAAGGTCGCTCGAACGACGCGCCAGCAGATCGGCGATCGCCTGTACAAAAGCTTTGCGTCGAGCCCGCGCGAAATCCTCGCGCACCTGATGCTCATACCAGGCATTGCTCATGCGCGCCTCCTACCCGACCTCAAGCGCAAGACGTCCGAGATCGCCCCCGGTGATACGCCAGTGCCGCAGCTCATACGTATCGACGCCCTGCTGAACCAGCGGATCGGCATCGGCGATGGCTCGCGCTGCCGCCTCGGACTCGGCGCGAATCAAGATCATGCCGCCGCGCCGATCGGTGAACGGCCCGGAGAGCACCAGCGCTCCTTCGGCGTCGAGCTGCCGCAAATATTCCCGGTGAGCCGGAAGATGAACCTCGTATTCACTCCGCTCGACCACGATCGTGAGGATATAGACGTAGTAGTTCATGTCGATCCCCCGTGTCAACAAAAAAAGCGGATGCTTCGGTACCTTGGCCACATGGCGTTCGGCTCCGTCGCATCCGCGTTGTGAACTCTTTCACGGCTGATTGTACCTGGGACGACTCACAGATGCAAGGCGTTCAACGGTAAAAACCCGATAGCCCGCTGTGTTGATGACCGTTGTACTACCTACCTTTGTCTCGAAAACCTCACTCATCCGGTAGTTGCGATGGACATGGCCGTGAATGTGGTAGCGTGGTGGAAAGCGCTCGATCAGCCAGCGCAGCGCCTTGAACCCAGCATGCGCACCGGTTCCGTCGTGAATGCCAGCCGGCGGCGAGTGCGTGATCAAAATATCAACACCGTAGCCGTTGATCCGGCGCTGCCAGAGAATACGCGGCACCAGCGCATACACCCGCGCCGTCATCACCGACTGGCTGTACTGGTGCTTCCCGCCGTTGTACCAGATCGATCCTCCCAGACCGGCAAGAACCAGACCATCGTGACGAATCACACGACCATCGATATTGACGCCGCCGGGCGGTCCCATCAGCACCTTGCCGTAGTCGGTGTACTCGGGCTCGCCGTCGTGGTTGCCGGGCACGTAGAAGCATGGCACATCCAGGTTGGACACGATATAGTCGAGATACGAGGACGGCAGATCGCCGCAGCCCAGCACCAGGTCCACATCATGGAACCGCTTACGCGCCGATGCGTGGTAGATCGTCGGGACGACTTCGTCGCTAACGCTCAGTACTTTGATCATGTTCAAGCCGTCGCTCACCTGATTATTGCGCACATCGCTCATGCACATCATGACTGACAAGCATCGTCAGCTCGCCGGACTCCCCAGCACAAAGCGCTCGATCGCGGCGGCCAGCCCGGCCTCGTCGTGAGTCGGCGCGACCCAATCGGCTGCCGCGCGGGCCTCGGGCATCGCGTTGCCCATCGCCACGCCGACGCCCGCCCAGCGCAGCAAGCCGGCATCGGCCTCGGCATCGCCCAGCGTCAGCACCTCGTCGGGCCGCACACCGATCTGCTGCGTCA
>DASWTW010000339.1:0-9190 GCA_036401895.1 Herpetosiphonaceae bacterium
CAGATCACGCTGCCATCCTGGCCCGAGAAGACGTAGATCCGGCCTGCCAGCGCACCATTCGCGCTCACGCCTTGCGCCCCAACGATCAGATCGTCGTAGCCGTCGCCGTTCACGTCGCCAGCGCCGGCCGCGCCTGAGCCGAACAGCTCGCCGGGATTGCCGCTCCACTCATGCAGCACCGTGTGATCCGCGCCCGAGTACACCGCGACACGTCCGACCACGCCGCCGCCACCAATCCCGCCCACGATATAATCCGGCACGCCGTCGTTGTTCACGTCGCCGGCGCGAGAGCCGCTCCAGCCGAAGGTCTCATTGGGATTGCCGATGTCTGTGTGCAGCGGCGGACCGCCCAGGCCGGAATACACGTAGATCTTGCCCGCCGACGGGCCGCCTTCTGAGTTGCTCGGTGCGGTGGTGATAAACTCGTTCACGCCGTCGCCCGTGATGTCGCCGATGTTTTCCGCCAGCCAGCCGTAGCTGTCGCCTACTTCTTCGCCGGTAAAGGTATGCAGCGCCACGGCCTCGGCCTCGACAAACGGAGCGGCGGCGAGGACCGGACCGGCGATGATCGCGGCCAGGCAGCACGCGAAGATGCACCAGCGGAACAGGAATCGTTTTTTGCTGCGCATAAAGTAATCCTCCGATGCTCGGGCGTGTGGCAATGGAGACCGGCCACACACCACGCTTGTTCGCAGGATACGCGGCGATTCTGGCTCAGACTATCAAAATCTTGCTGAGTTCGTGGAGTTGCTGTCGCGTGGGACGCAGCGCCGACGGCGACGTGCCGAAGGCGCGCCTGAAGGCCTGTGTAAAGTGGCTATGGCTGGAGTAGCCTAGCTCAACGCCGAGCGTGGCAAGATCGTCAGCACCGGCAGAAAGATATTCCAGAGCTGTGCGCAGGCGCAGATGGTTGAGATAAGCGTGGATCGAGCTGCCGGTCTGCTCGCGGAAGATTCGGCACAGATGGTAGGGCGAGCAATGCACGGCCCGCGCGATCTGATCCAGCGTGATGCGCTCGGTGAAGTGCGTCGCCAGAACATGCTTAACGCCGTAGATCAGCTCGGTCGCGGCGGAGTCGCGCTGCCGGCGTGATGGGCTGGTCTGACTGCCCGCTGCCCGGTAGGCGCCGCGCACAACCCCGTTGAGCACGGCCAGCAGCGCTTCTTCGACATACACCTGATCCGGCTGCTCCCGGGCGGCGATCTGCTCGACAATCTGCCGTTGCAGCAGGTACGATCGCGTATCGCTGGGGCCGTGGGTCAGCCTGAACGGTTGGCGATCGTCAACTTTTGGATCGAAGGGCCGCACCGCATCCAGAATAATCTCAGGCGCAAACTCGAACCACTCGCACAGATCGCCGCGCTCCGAGATCTTGCCGCGCCGGTACTCCTGCCGATCGTTATACAGCATCACCAGGTTTGGATCGGTCACGATCGGCCGGCTGCCGGCGTGGGTGATGCAGACCGAGGTGCGCGGAAAAACAATCAGATGGCCGCTGATCGGTCCGGTATCTTCGAACCACGGCTCGGAGGGTCGGCAGCGGAACGTGCCGATCCTGATCGTGGGCGTTGCAAAAATGATGGTATCTGGAATTGCCATGCAGATCCATCCAAGCTCTAGCGATCCAGAGGTTGCTGCTCCGCCAGCGTATCGACCGGCAGTCCGACGATCTCCATCAGCTTGAGCGCGTTGGTGGTGGTCGCGATGCCGGGCCGCAGCGTGTAGTCGAAGCGCATCGCGACGCCCTCGGGACCACGGGTGAAGGTTTCGGTGAAATGTACAAGCTCGGCGGTATCGGCCAGACCTTCGGCGTCGGCCAGGCGGAGATCGTGAGTCGAGACCGCGCCGATCGCATTCTGGCTAAGCAGATGGCGAATAATCTGGCGCGCCGCGATCAGCCGCTCGCTGGTGTTGGTGCCGTGCAAAATCTCGTCAAGCAGAAACAGCAGCGTCCAGCCGGGCCGCTCCCGTACGTGCTGCGCGCGATCGACTACGGTTTTGAGCCGCTGAAGCTCGGCCATAAAGTACGACACGCCCTGCTCCAGCGAGTCCTGGACGCGCATACTGGTGCCCAGCACGATCGGCGGCAGCGTGAGCCGCTCTGCGCACACGGGACCGCCGGCCAGTCCCAGCGCAATATTGGTTCCGATCGCCCGCAGCAGCGTGCTCTTGCCCGACATGTTGGAGCCGGTCACCAGCAGAAACGTTCCAGGCGGCCCGATCCTGACATCGTTGCAGACGCGCACGGAGTCCGGCAGCAGCGGATGTCCCAGCGCCTGCGCCTCGACCAGCGGCGGACGATCTTCCACGATCTCGGGAAAAATCCAGGCCGGTTGATCGAAGGCCAGCGCTGCCAGCGCCGCCAGCGCCTCGATCTCGCCCTGTGCGGCTAGCCAGGTGCGAATGCGATCGCGCGTGGTCCGCTGCCAGCGCTCAAGAAACCAGAGCACGTGAAAGTTCCAGAGCGTGACCAGGTTGATCGGAAAGAAGAGCAGGAAGAAGCGAAAATCGGCGAAGGCCATAATCCGCGACAGCCGCCGCATCTGCTGATCGGCGCGCTGCCCGCCGGCCGTGAGATCGGACTGGATGCGGCGTAGCGCGGGAGCGGTGAAGCCTTGCGCGCCGACCAGCCCGAACAGCTCGGCATAGATCCGGAACGCGCTTTGTCGCGCCGACACACGCTCGATCGTCTCATCCGCATGCTTGCCGACGGTCAGAATCAGCGCCATGTGAACCCAGATCGAGAACGCCCAGATCGGCACATCGAAGATGCCCGTCGCGTCGGCCAGCATACTTCCGATTGTGATCAGCGGCATGATGCGGGTGAGCCAGACCAGCCAGGGCCGCTGGCTGAGCCAGGACTCGCCCTCGACCCAGCGCAAAAACAGCTCATAGTTGACCTGCGCGCCGCCCATCTGTCGCCCGTGAAACGCCAGCTCGTCGCGAAAATCAAGCAGCGGCGCGAGCTCGGCGACGGCGACCTGTCGCTCTCGGATCGCGGCGGGCGCGGCCGGCGCTATCAGCCAGCTCTGAAGCGTGGTCTGGCCGGTCGGCGTGTGCGCGGTATTGAGCAGGTGCTGGAGCGAGGCGTGGCCGAGCACGTCCAGATCGTTGGCGTAGTGCGTGTCGCCGCTCACGCTCGACGGGTGGCGCAGCGGCAGCGTGGCCCAATCGCGCCGCAAGCGCCGAAAAGCCTCGTCGTTGATCTTCCACAGCTCATCGTAGCGCTGGTGCCGCCGATCGATCAAGGTGTGATAGCCGTACGAGAGGGCAAAGCCGATCGCTGCGAGCGCGGCCAGACCCAGGAGCAGCGGCATACCGCGCCACAGGCCAACGCTCAGCGCGGCTACCGCGACGACGACCAGCGTGATGCTGATGTTGGCCATACGGCTGCTGATGCGGGCGTAGTGCGCTCGTCGCTCGGCAAAGCGATCGCAGCGCTGCCCGTAGATCGGCTCAGGCTCGTGGTGGCGCGCATCGTCGGCGGGCGGGCTGTCGATCGTGTCGGTCGGGCTCGGTATAACCATTGCGGATCAGCTTTCTCCTGCTGGCTTCGCACAGCTGCGAAGGGGAATCTCCTTGTAGTATAAGGGTTTTTCTGTGGTCTCGATCAGGCCCTCACCCCTGCCGGCAAACAAAGGAACAAGGCGGGTGCCATGCCCAGAGGGCGCCCGGCGAAGGAACAAACCATCTGACTTCTTTTTGTTCTCTTGTTCTTTGCTCTTTTGTTCATTCCGTTAGGTTCTAGGTTCTTCCGTCTTTACCTTCCAGTTACACGCATACGCGTAGGCGATCAGCTGAAAGCCGAGCTTTTGAAGAATCGGGCGGCTCATCTGGCTGGCATCGACTGTCAGAAAGCGCACGCCGCGCTGTAGCGCTTCTTGCACGCGCACGGCCAGCAGCGATGTGTACAGGCCGCGCCGACGGTAGCCGGCCAGCGTCGAGCCGCCCCACAGGCTGGCGAACTGATTCTCGGGCGGGAAGTTGATCCAGGCCGCCGCGACTGGCTGATCGTCTGCGTAGGCCGCGTAGATCGAGAGAAAATCCGGCCGATCGCGCAGATTCGTGGTCAGGCGCTGCCCGAGCCAGCTGAAATCCACCTGCCAGACCTCGTTCTGGACCGTGATGATCGAAGGGATTCGTTCAGGATCGGTGATCCGCCGTATATCTGCGGTGACAGGCTCAAGCAGCACGGCGGGAGCGCTCGCCAGATCCAGCACCAGGATCGCCTCGTCTTCGCCCACCTCGAAGCCGCGCGCGCTCAGCCGGTCTTTGAGATCGGGCGGCGGGTCGTGGCTATACACCTTCCACTCGAAGCCCTGGCCCAGCTCCTCGAAATAAGCGATCTGCTCGCTCAGCGTTGCTTCAACGGTCTCGGGCTCCAGGCATGAGTAGATCACCATGCCGTCGCCGGGAGCCTGGTTAACATGCCGCACCAGCGGACCGACAACTTCGCGCCGCATCCCCGGAATCACCAGATTTTGGCGCTGGTCTCGATCGTAGAGTGCGCGAATATGAGCAATATCCACAGCTATCGATGCTCCTCGCTTTGGGCGCGTGGCTGATCAATAATTGCTTGCTGGCCCTCACCCCTGCGCCCTACAGGCAAACAAAGGAACAAGTGAACAAAGGGTTTCAATATGATCGTTTTGTTCCTTTGTGCTTGCGTTCCATTTTACAGCACGCGGCTATGAAAAAGCCCGGCAGCGCATCTGCCAGGCAGCGACTCAGATCGAGTTGAAGCAAAAACGTCGTCGCTGTGGCAGCGCCTGGCTAGCGTGGCATCCACACCTCTTCGCCTTCAAGCAGCGCCTGGATCTGCTGAGGAAAGCGATCGAAAAACAGCGGCTTGCCGATAAACCCGTCGAAGCCGGCCATACGAGCGCGAGCCTCGTCCTGGGGCAGCACGTTGGCCGTCACCGCGACGACCGTGGTATCTTTGAGCTTGGGGTTGGCCCGGATATGGTCGAGGATCGCGTAGCCGTCCTCGTGGGGCAGCTGAATGTCGAGCAGAATGAGATCAATGCGCGGCAGGCTTTCGGCTAGCTTGAGCCCTTGCCAGCCGGTGGTCTGCGCGTTGATATGTTTCACACCGGCGAGCTGGAGCAGATCGGTAGCCACCAGTAAATTATCAAGATCGTCTTCGATCACAAGCACATACGCTTCATCAGGACGCATAAGCTCTCCTTATGGTAGGGGGTTTTGAGATTCGGCTGAGTATTCAGCGACGGTGCCCAGCAGCTCGGCGACTTTCTCCAGAAGTTCTCCGGCGGAGGTAAAGCCTTTGTTGAGCAAGCTGCTGACACGCTGGTTGAGAAACTCGCGCTCCTGGTTCGTAAGGTCTTTCGCCGTCAGGACCACCACCGGGATCGAGCGCGTGGCCTCGTTCGTTTCGAGCTGCTGTAGCACCGCAAAGCCGTCGACCTCCGGCATCATCAGATCGAGAATGATCAGGTCGGGCCTCGGGCTGGCTATTAGCTCCAGGCCGGCACGGCCGCCGCCGGCTGTCAGGATCGTATGCCGGCCAAGCTGCTGAAGCTGCGTGATGACGATCTCCCGTGCATCGTCGTCGTCGTCGATCACCAGGATCGTCGAGTCGTGGCTGACCAGCTGGGCGACCGTGCTGCGAAGCTGCTCTTCGTCGATCGGCTTGGTGAGATAGGCGTTGGCTCCCAGGTAGAAGCCGAGCTTCTGCTCCTCCATGATCGAGTAGAGCACCACCGGCACCTGCTTCAGCTCGGGATCGGCTTTGAGCGCGCCCAGGATTTCCCAGCCATCCTTGTGCGGCATCAGCACATCCAGGATGATCGCGTCGGGCTGGAGGCGGCGCGCTTCTTCGAGGGCGTAGCGGCTGTCGGACACGCCGGTGATCATGTGCCCGTCGCGGCTCAGATAGGTCATCACGATCTCGATCGCGGCCGGATCGTCGTCGATGACCAGGATCTTGGCGCCGCGCAGATGTGAGAGTGGAGTCGATGCGATGGGCAGCGGCTGCTCAGGCACGATCTGGAACGGCAGCGTGAAGAAAAAGGTAGCGCCGTCGCCCACCGCGCTTTCGACCCAGATGCGCCCGCCGTGGAGCTCGATCAGCTTACGACAGATCGCCAGTCCCAGGCCGGTGCCCTCGTAGCGCCGGTTGCTGTCGCCCTCGACCTGCCGGAACTCTTCAAAGATCAGCGCCTGGTGCTCGGGCGCAATGCCGATACCGGTGTCGCGCACGCTGATCAGCACCTGGTCATCTTGCTGTGTCACGCGTACAGTGATCGAGCCTTCGTCGGTGAATTTGGCCGCGTTGGACAGCAGATTCAGCAGGACCTGCCTGATCCGCGTTCGGTCGACCTCGATCGTGGGCAGGTCGGGATCGATCGCATGGTGCAGCTCGATCGGCTTGTTCTTGGTCAGACCGGCCGCGCTCGACATCACGCTGTGGACCACTTCGCCGATGCTGATGGGCTCCTTGAACAGCTCCATCTTGCCGGCTTCGATCTTGGACAGGTCTAGAATATCGTTGATCAGGCCCAGCAGATGCTCGCCGCTGCTGCGCACGCGGTTAAGATAATCGGCCTGGCCCTCGGTGACCGGGCCGCGCATGCCCACCATCAGGATGCGCGTGAAGTTGATGATCGAGTTCAACGGCGTGCGCAGCTCATGCGACATATTGGCCAAAAATTGGGTCTTCAGCTCGTTGGCCTGCTCGGCGGCGGCGCGCGCCTCCTGCGCCTGCTGCATGGCCTCGGCCAGATCGGCGGTGCGCTCGCGAACGGTCTGCTCCAGAGTCTGGCTCCAGGTCTCCATCCGCCGTCGAGACGCGGCCAGCTCAGCGGTCATCTGATTGAAGGACTGCGCCAGCAGTCCAAGCTCGTCGTGGGAGCGAACCGGGAGCGTCACGTCGAGATTACCGGCTGCCACCGCGCGTGTTCCCGCCACCAGCGCCGCGATCGGCTGGGTCATGCGCCGGCTGATGACGACTGTGCCGATCAGTGCCAGCGAGAAGAAGAGCGCCATCATCAGCAGCGTCGTCTGCACGGTCTCGTCGGTGCCGCTGCGGATCGCCGCCTCAACGCTGGTCGACTGAGCGATCACCTCGCTGACCGGCGATACAATGCCTAAGCTCCAGCCGATGCTCGGCAGCGGCGCGTATGAAACAAAGCTCGGCTTGCCGCCGATCGTGATGCGGTTGATGCCTTCGTCGCCACGCTGCATGGATTTGAGCACGCCAAGAAATCCGCCGTTTTTGGAGCCCTTGAGATCCAGCCCGAGCGTCTCGGTCATCGTCATGGAGTCGGAGAGCGGCTGGTCCATCATCTCGCCGATGGCCTGAGGCGGCGCGGCAATCAGATGACCCTGCTGATCGACCAGGAACGCGTAGCCGCTGCCGCTCTGCACGGGCTTGACCGAGTTCAGGTGGTCGATCAGCCGCTTGAGCGTAATATCGACGCCCAGAATGCCGCGAAACTCGTCGCCCTGGTAGATCGGCGCTACCGCCGAGACCATCATGCCTTGTCCGGCCGGATCGATGAAGGGAACGGTCCAGATGGTTTTGCGCTCGGGGTTGTGCTCCGGCGTGACCGGGCGGTAGAAGGGTAGATCGGCGACCGAAATATCCGGCTGGGTAACCTCGTAGATGTTCACCGGCGGATAGTAGCGCGTCATGCCCCAGTCGTTGATGTGATAGATCGAGACGAAATCCGGGTTTTCCGCCAGCAGCGAGGGCACGAGCGCATCGAGGTTAGCCGAGTCGCGGATGCCGCGCTCCAGGCCGGGATTGATGTTCGTGATATAGTTGGGCAGCCAGAGATCGCTTCGCCGCTCGGGACGTAGATCGTGCATGATCCCCGTTGCTCCGCGGGAGAGATTTTTCTCCGTGTCCCACTGCACCGAGCCATCTAGCTCCGCCATGCTGACGAAGTAGTGCGCGGCCTGATTGGCGGTAATGACTGCCTGATGAAACAGGTTTGTCGAAAGGCTGGCTTCGTTCTGCGTCAGCTTGAGCAATGCGTCGCGTCCCTGCGCTTCCAGCCCTTCGCTGCTGCGTTGTGTCGCGTCGTTCTGGGTCTGGCGGAAGCCCTGTGTCACAAGCAGCGCCGTCGCGATCGCAAGCACAAACAGAAAGATCAGCGTTGTTAAAATCAGCTTTGGGCCAAGACGACTGGCAGGTGATAACATAACGCAACGTCTCCGAGGACAAATATTCAGTTATGAGTCTATAACGTCCACTGTAACTGGCTTTGTGTGCTCAGCAATGCAGAGTGGGATGCGAGACAGGATGTTTGTCGAGCAACACTGGTGTGCGCTGTCAGCGAGTAGGTTGCAAGTGGCGAGCTTTCCACCGCTGCGACGCGACGACTCGACAGATAGATTGTCAGCTGGCGAGGGCTGCGAGGGCCGCGCCGCCTCAGGACGACTCAATTCCATTGAGTCGTGGGTAAATATACGATCTTTATACTTTTTTAACCATAGTTCATTGAACTATTTCCCCTCAGTATTTTTCGATAAACGGTAGTAGCCCGTCTTCTTCGACGTTGCGCCATTGCTAGCATAAGACGGCGCAGTTACGAATTAGTCACATGGTGGGATCTTGGCAGGCCCTCACCCCAAACCCCTCTCCCATTGCGATAGGAGAGGGGCTTTTTGGTACATTGTTCTTGGTTCTTGGTTCTCCGGGGCAGGCGAGGGGAAAGATCGGAGACTTGTTGTTCTTGGTTCTTGGTTCTTGGTTCTCGTTTGTTCTCTTGTTCTTTCGCTCGCCCCGTGCTACAATCCGCCGGTTGCTTTTTATCCCACAGCAGTAGCCTTTAAGGAGGGCCAGACTGATGGACCAACCAACACTTACACTCGAACCCCGATCGATCATCGGTAAAAAGGTCAAAACCCTGCGCCGCGAGGGCATGGTTCCGGCCTCGATCTGCGGCAAAGGCGTTGCCACCGAGACATTCCAGCTTGACGCTAAGACCTTTGGTCTGGTGTATCGCCAGGTTGGACGCACGGGGCTGATCGACCTTCAGCTGCCGAGCGGCGCCCGCAGCGCGTTTGTGCGCCAGGTGCAGATCCACCCGGTGTCGCGCCAGTTCTTGCATGTCGATTTCCGCATTGTGGACCTGCGTGTTGAGATGACGGCCGATGTGCCGGTTGTCGCGGTGGGTACTAACGAGCTGGTCGAGCGCGGCGACGGCGTGCTGACGATTAGCTT
>DASWTW010000340.1:0-36486 GCA_036401895.1 Herpetosiphonaceae bacterium
GACGGGCTCGGCGATGGGCTCGCGCTGGGGCTCGGCGATGGACTCGGCCCTGCGCCGGATCGTACTTCGTTGCCGAGCAAGCCCAGCAGCACACCGTTGGCGCCGTGATCTTCGAAGCGCGCGCGCTCAAACCACTGCGTCAGCACAGTATCGCCGCTGCTGTTGGTCTCGACCTGCGGCTCCGAGAGCGGCAGCCCGAAGAGCGCCAGGCTTTCGCGCTCACTCACCCCGCGATCGCCCAGCTCCAGGCCGTGGGTGCTCCAGTAGCTCCAGAACGGCTCGTGCGCGATCGCGTGGCCGGTCTGAGCGAAGTAATGCGCCGCGCCGGGATCGGCCTTAGGGAAGGTCTGCCAGTCGCGGCCCTGCTGCCGTAGCCGATCGTCGCCCAGCCGCCCGAGCAGCACATCGTAGGGCGCAGCATTTTCGAGATGCAGCTCGAAGCGATTGCGCTCCAGCCACTGCGTCCGATAAGTCTGGCCCGTGTCGCGGTTCTGCTCATCCTGCTCGGCGGTGATCGGAAAGCCAAAGACCGGCAAGCCGCCGCTCTGCTCCCAGTACTCGCCAAAGCGCCCGTCGAGACACTGGCCGGTCTCGGGGAAGCAGCGCGGCGCGGCGTAGCTGCTGGTGATCGGGACCAGCGCCGCGACCACAAGACAGACCAGGGCCAGCGAAACATTCTTGCAGCGTTGCATACGTCCTCCATTTCTTCGTCGAAAATGAAGCGGATCAGCCGCCACAGCGCACAGCGGCTCTGCCTGAGTGCTCAGCAAGATCTGCACACCAGCGTATGCGAGTTGTTAGGGAATCAAAGATCAACGCCTGGCATATGCACAAGCTACGCCGAACAGATCGCGTAGCAGCGGATCTGCGGTATCATTGCCGGCGATGCAACTCCCGATGGAGACCGATAATGCCGACAACAGAGCCTATGCTGCTCTTTGATTTTCCCGATCCGACCGGCCGGCGACGCCCGCTCAGGTTCGCCGATCCGGTCGAGCTGATCGTGGCGCGAACGCTTGACGAGGTTCGTCCTGCCCTGCGTGCGGTCCAGCGCGCCGTCGACGCCGGCTATTACGCGGCTGGCTATCTTGCCTACGAGGCCGCGCCGGCCTTTGATCCGGCGCTACAAGTCCAGCCCGGCACCGATCTTCCGCTGCTCTGGTTCGGTATTTTTCGCGAGCCGTGCGCCGCCGCACCCGAGCCCGAGGAATCGACGTTTCAGCTTTCGTCGTGGCAGCCCAACGTCAGCCAGACCGCATATCGCCGCAATATCGCCGCGATCCGTGAGGCGATCGCGCAAGGCGAAACCTATCAGACCAACTACACGCTGCGGCTGCGCGCGGCGTTCTCCGGCGACGATTGGGCGTTCTACCGGCGGCTGCGCGCGGCTCAGCGAGCCGACTATTGCGCATACCTCAATCTTGGACGCTTCCGGGTGCTCTCCGCCTCGCCTGAGCTGTTCTTTCACTGGCGCGAGTCGCAGATCGTCGCGCGGCCGATGAAGGGCACAGCCAAACGCGGGCGCTGGCTGGCGGAAGATCAGGCGTGGGCCGCGTGGCTGGCCGCCTCGGAGAAGAATCGTGCCGAGAACCTGATGATCGTGGATCTGCTGCGCAACGATCTGGGCCGGATCGCCGCTGTCGGCTCGGTACACGTCCCGCAGCTCTTCGCGATCGAGCGCTATCCTACGCTCTTCCAGATGACCTCGATGGTCGCCGCAGACTGCCGGCCCGCCACCACGCTCGACGACATCTTTGCGGCGCTGTTTCCCTGCGGCTCGATCACCGGCGCGCCCAAAGCCAGCACTATGAACCTGATCGCCAGGCTGGAAGACTCACCGCGCGGCGTGTACTGCGGTGTGATCGGCTTTGTCACTCCGCAGCGCGAGGCGATCTTCAACGTCGCGATCCGCACCGTAGTGATCGACGCGCAGACCGGAGCGGCCGAGTACGGCGTTGGCGGCGGCATCACCTGGGACTCGACGCCCGAGGACGAGTACGCCGAGGCGCTGACCAAGGCCGCGCTGCTGAGCGAGCCCGCGCCGAGCTTTGCGCTGCTCGAAACTCTGCGTCTCCATCAGGGCACGTACACGCTGCTGGATCGCCACCTGGATCGACTTGCGGAGTCGGCGCGCTACTTCGACATTCCGCTCGCGCTGCCGGCGGCTCGTGCCGCGCTCGACGAGCACCGCGATCAATGGCCGCAGGACAGCCGCCGCGTGCGTCTGCTCGTCGCGCAGAACGGAGCGATCACAGTCGAGAGCGCGCCGCTAGCTCAGCAGCCAAGCGAGCAATTACCGATTGCGCTGGCCGTCACGCCGATCTCGCGCCACGATCGCTGGCTGTTCCACAAAACCACATGTCGCGCCATTTATGAGCAGCGACGACGGCAGCAGCCCGATGTTTTCGACGTGCTGCTCTGGAACGAAGAGGGCGAGCTGACCGAGTTCACAATCGGTAATCTGGTACTTGAGCTGGATGGCGTGTGCTGGACGCCGCCACGTGAGAGCGGGCTGCTGGGGGGAACCTTCCGCGCCGAGCTGCTAGATCGAGGTATCATCCATGAGCGCGTGCTGACTCGCGCCGATCTGATGCAGGCCGAGCGCATCTGGCTGATCAACAGTGTGCGCGAGTGGGTGGCGGTCTATGTGATGCACGCGCAGGCTGAGCCCGAGCTGCTGCTGGAAGCCGCCGATGTCCACTAACATAAGCCCAGAAATACTATCCATCGTGTTGCTCGGCGCCGGCGTCGCGATCTGCGCGTTTACGCTCTACGGCTGCTATGTCATCTTCGACCGGCTGCAAACCCGCGCCGAGAGCAGCCACGGCCGGCAGCGCTGGACCGCCATCGGTCTGGCGGCGGGAGTCGGGCTCGTGGCGCTGCTGGTCTTCTGGTGCTGCTTCGCGCTCAGCGCCGGCCTGATGCAGGCGCTCGGTTTGAATCTATGAGCAGGTTGTTAGAAAGCTCAAATATCCCCCTCTCCCATTGCCATAGGAGAGGGGGACAGAGGGGGTGAGGGCCAACGAAAGAACAAAAGAGCAAACGAACAAAGGAACAAAACAAATTGCTCCGATGCTCCTTTGTTCCTTTGTTTCCTTGTTCCTTTGTTCACCCGCAGGCCGGGGTGAGAGCCGTTATTCGCCCCAGGCGATAAAGCGCGTCGGCTGGATGCGAATTGCCTGCGAGTACTCCGCCGCCATCCCCTCGGGCGTCCACTGGAAGGCCGCGATCTGCGCACTGTACTTCTCCACATACTCGGGCGGCATCACCTCCGACGTGGACTCCTCCAGCAGCGTGGCCTGCCCTTCGATCAGCACAATGTCCTCGCCCTCGTTAGCAGCCTCAAGCGACACCATCACATTCGAATTCTGCCGTAGATTGCGAATCTTCTGGTTGTTGGGCTTGCTGAAGATCAAAATGCTCTGACCATCCCACAAGAACCAAACCGGCACCAGATGCGGACGACCGTCAGGACGCGTGCTACTGAGCCACATAATCAGCTCAGTCCGTAAGCGCTCGGCAACATGAGCGTCTTTGGGAGAATTAAGATCAAGCATATGTTGAGTGTACGATCGTTGCCGATTGGAATCAAGTCCACCAAATGATCAGAATTGCACGACTGGCGCAGCGAGCAGATCCGCTCCGATCTGCCGCGCTGCCGGAAGCCTTGCGCCTAGCCGCGCTCGCGCTCAAGTAGTCCGTTGCCATTAGTCGTGGTGTGGCCGTTGCCGTTCACGGCGCGAGCCTCGGCAGGCTCCATCGCGCGCAGACGGGCGATTTTCGCCGGCAGCTCCAGCTTCTCGCTGCCGCCCGAGACGATCGTGCGATAGACTTTGAGCGCCTGAGCTACCACCTGATCCATGTTGTAGTAGCGATAGGTCGCCAGACGGCCCACAAAGCGCACATTCGGCGTGGCCTGGGCAAGCGCCTTGTACTGCTCGTAGATCTCGGTGTTCTCGGCGCGCGGCACCGGATAGTAGGGATCGCCCTCGGCCTGCGGGTACTCGTAGACGATGCTGGTCTTGGGGTGGACCTGGCCGGTCAAATATTTGAACTCGGTCACGCGTGTGTAGGCGTAGTCGTTGGGATAGTTGATCACCGGCGCAGACTGATACAGCTCGGTGTCGTGGGTCTCGAACTTGAACTCCAGCGAGCGATACGGCAGCTTGCCGTACTCGTAGTCGAAGAACGCGTCGATCGGCCCGGTGTAGATCATCTCGCGGTAAGGGATCACGCCCTGGATCTCGCTGTAATCGGTGTTGAGCATGATCTTGATGTTGGGATGACTCAGCATGCGCTCGAACATGCGCGTGTAGCCGTGCAGCGGCATCGCCTGATACGTGTCGGTGAAGTAGCGGTCGTCGCGATTGGTTCGCGTGGGCACGCGCGCCGTCACCGAGGCGTCCAGCTCCGACGGATCGAGGCCCCACTGCTTGCGCGTATAGCCGCGAAAAAACTTTTCGTACAGCTCGCGCCCGACCTTGCTCACCACCACATCTTCCGAGGTGCGGATCTGCGCCCGTGGCTCGGCTACCGACGCCAGAAACTCTTCGACCTGAAACGCGGTCAGGTTCAGGCCATAGATCTGGTTGATCGTATCGAGATTGATCGGCATCGGCACCAGCTGGCCGTCCACACAGGCCCTGACGCGATGCTGGTATTGCCGCCAGGCGGTAAAGCGGGAAAGATACTCGAAGACCTCGCGCGAGTTGGTGTGAAAAATATGCGGACCATATTTATGGATCAAAACCCCGGCGTCGTCATAACAATCGTAGGCATTGCCGCCAATATGCGGTCGCACATCACAGATCAGAACCCGCTGATTGGCTCCGTTCGCAAGCCGCTCGGCGAGCACACTCCCGGCAAAACCCGCGCCCACGATCAAATAATCAAACATCTCCCACCTCATTCTCTTGAGCCCGCGCTCTGCTCGCTCGACGATGCAGCCGTGTGCCGCATCGTGACATGGCAAAACAACCGCAACGGCCTTGCCAGTCTGCGCCGGATCGTTCGGGCGCATGCAGCATGAGCAACCAAGCTTGATGGCGGCGAGAATTAGCAAGAAGCGTGCTAGGTCTTGATCTGAGGCGTGAGGCGGGCTCGACTTCTCTCACGAGCGCATCAGCTTAGAAGCGCAGGAGCGCGTGTAGCTTAGCGGTACAATCCAGGCTCATATATTCGACATGCAGAGCCGACGCGGGGTGCTTGCCGCGCGCCTGATCCCATGCTATCATCGCTCGCTGTGAACACATACGGACGTGTAGCTTTAGTCCATGACTATCTCAACCAGTACGGCGGCGCTGAGCGCGTGCTCGAAGCGCTGCACGAGCTGTTTCCCAATGCTCCGGTCTATACCTCGATCTATGATCCGCCGGCGATGCCAGACTTCTACCGAAGCTGGGACATTCGAACGTCATGGATGCAGAAGTTGCCGGGGTGGCGTCGGCATTTTCGCAAATACTTTCTGCTCTATCCCAGCGCGTTCGAATCGTTCGATCTCGGCGCCTACGATCTGATTCTCAGCTCGTCGAGCGCCTATGCCAAAGGCATCATCCCCCGGCCCGGCGCGCTGCATGTGTGCTACTGCCATACGCCGATGCGCTTTGGCTGGCGGACCAGCGGCTATCTTGAGCGCGAGTCGATCGGCGGCGGTGCGGGCCAGGCGCTCTCGCTGCTGCTGACCTATCTTCGCACCTGGGATGTGGTCTCGTCGCAGCGCGTTGATACGTTTATCGCCAACTCGCGCGAGGTCGCCGGGCGCATCGAGCGCTACTACCGGCGCGCAGCCGAGATCATACCGCCGCCAGTCGATCTCAGCCCGTACACGCCAAGCGAGCCCGAAGATTTTTATCTGACCGGCGGTCGCTTCGTGCCTTACAAGCGGATCGATCTGGTCGTCGAGGCGTTTACAAAGCTGAAGCTGCCGCTGGTCGTCTTTGGCTCGGGTCGTGATCAGCCCAAGCTAGAGGCGATCGCCGGGCCGAATGTGCGCTTTGTCGGCCGGGTCAGCGACGCCGAGCTGCAAGATCTGTATCGACGCTGCCGGGCGTACATCACCGCCGGCGACGAAGATGCGGGCATCCAGCCTGTAGAGGCGATGGCCGCCGGGCGTCCCGTGATCGCCTATGCGGCGGGCGGCGTGCGTGAGACCGTGATCGAGGGCGTGACCGGCTGCTTCTTCCATGAACAGACCGCCGCTGCGCTGGCGGTTGCTGTCGCGCACAGCCGCACGCTGGCCTTCGATCCCCTTTCGATCCGCCGGCACGCCGAGCAGTTCAGCCGTGAGCGCTTCAAACTGCGCGTCATGGACGTGATCGATCGGCAGCTTCGCGCTGTTGTGCCGCCTGAGCCCGCTGTGCTCCGCTGATAGATTGCTTGTTGAGGTGAACTACGCTTATGGAACTTCGGCACTATTTCGCCATTCTGCGCCGCTCCTGGCCGCTGGTCGTTGGGCTTCCCCTGCTGGTTGCGCTGGCGACGATCGCGGCGACGTTTCTGCTGCCGGCCCGCTATGGCACCCAGGTGGTGATGTTCGTCACCCAGAAGCCGATCGCGACCGATCAATCGTCGGTGGTGCTGCCCGACTACAACAACTTTAACAGCTGGGCAGCCTCGGAATACATCGTCGACGATATGTTGCAGCTGGTGCAAACCCGAACTTTTGCGCAGGACATCGCCGGCTGGATCAAGCAGAACCACAACGCCGATCTCGATCCGTCTGCGATCCAGGAAGGGCTGGCCGCCGAGCGCACACATCGCGCCGTGACGGTCGAGATCGAGGCCGCTACCCAGGATCATGCCAAATGGATCGCCGAGGGTGTCGTGGGCATGCTTGAGGAAAAAGGGCTGGGCTACTGGAATCGCAGCGACTCGGCGCAGCTAAGCATCGCGGTGCTGGATCAGCCGCCGGAGCCTGGACGAGCTGGCGGTATCGTCGGGCTGGCGCTGGATGTTGTGCTGCGCACGCTGCTGGCCTTTTTGCTGGCTGTCGGCCTGGCCTTTCTGCGCCACTACCTGGATCAGACCGTCCACCGCCGCACCGATGTCGAGGCGCTGGGACTGGAAGTTGTCGGGTCGATTCCGCTGGCGAAAGGCGTCAAAAGCTAGCCGCCACGAGCACAGGATCTTGCGCTTCCAGGGGCTGAGTAGAGCGTGTGATATACTGTCTCATCACGATACAGAAAGGGGTAAACAGGCGACAGGAGCGCCTACGGCTATTTCTTGTCCAGCCTGACTCATATGCAGCTAAAAGATTATGTAAATATAATTCTCAAACGCTGGTGGATCGTCGTAGCGGTCGCCTTTATCGCCGCAGCGTCGGCCTACGTCTTCTCTAAGCTCCAAAGAGAGATCTATCGCTCCCGCGCGCAGTACGTTGTGCGCTTCAACCGGCTGGATACGGGCGGCATTGCGTTTGCCAACTCGACCTACAACGGCTTCGTGAATCTGATCTACACACCGGATCAGCTCCAGTCAGTTTCCGACCAGCTTGACTTAGACTTGACCGGCACGCAGATGATGCGCTATGTGCGGCTCCAGCCGCAGCCGGATCAGTCGATTATCGTTATCGAGGCCGATTATTTCGATCCCGCGACGGCCAGCAACTTAGTTAACGTCGTAGGCCAGCAGCTTAACTCGCTGGTCGTGGAAGAAAACCGGAATTTGCAGGGCGAGGATCGGGTGAGTCTGCGTCTGCGACCAGCGCAGCAAGCCTGGCTGGCCAAGCCCACGACCAGAATCAATGTTCTTGCCGGAGGACTGCTTGGCCTGATTCTAGGAATCCTCCTCGTCTTTGGTCTGGATTATTTAGACAATACGATTAAGACCAGCGAAGATGTTGAGCGTTACGCAAATCTTGTGACCGTCGGAACGATCCCCAGCAGCGCAGCGGCCGGCGGTCGCGGTCGTGCCCGGCTGCGAGCCGCTCCTTCATCCGGCTTGATCGCGCAATCATCTCAGCGAAGCGAGAACTATCGACATGACCAATAGTGTTGCCAAGCCATCAACGCAACTGATCGCGCTGCGTGATCCACGCTCACCGGCGGCGGAAGCCTACCGCACGCTGCGCACGAACATTCAATTTTCCAGCCTGGACAAGCGGCTGCACACGCTGCTGGCCACGAGCACCGCGCCCGACGAGGGCAAGACCACTACCATCGCGAATCTCGCGGTGACGATGGCCCAGGCCGAGCAGCGCGTAATCCTGGTCGACTGCGATCTGCGCCGCCCGTCGCTGCATACGGTCTTCGGATTGCCCAACACGGCCGGGCTGACGAGCCTGATGCTGGAGGAGACGGATCAGATTCCGGTGCAAAAAACCGAGGTGCCGGGGCTGCTGCTGCTGACCAGCGGGCCGCTGCCGCCGCGTCCGGCCGACATCCTTGGCTCCAAGCGCATGGAAGCGGTGATCGCGCGTCTGCGTGAGCACGCCGATATTGTGCTCTTCGACACGCCGCCGGTCAACGCCGTCACCGACGCGGCCGTGCTGGCTACCAAAGTCGACGGCGTGCTGCTGGTGCTGCGGGCCGGCGCAACCAAGCGCGATCGCGCGCGCGAGGCTCGGCGGCTGCTCGACAAGGTGAATGCCAACGTCGTCGGCGCGGTGCTCACGGATGTCAAAGGCGAGGATAGCTACAGCTACTACGGAAGCTGATCCCAATTCCTTTCGATCCGGCTCAAGAGCGGTGCTGAGGCGCCGCTTCTTTTGTTTAAACAAACAAAGGAACAAAGAAACAAAAGAACAAAAAGATATGTCTGAAACGCTTTGTTCTTTGTCTCTGTTCTTTGTTCCCTTGTTCGCTTGTTCTTTTGTTTGCCCGCAAACTGCGGGCCTACCCAGCCCAACACAACTAGCCGAATTTCCAGGTGCTGCCTCTCCGACCAGCCGATGCTGCGCCCGTGGCCGCGCGCTACACTGCCAGCAGGATCAATGATCGAAATGGAGGACACCTATGAGCGAGTCGAATGTGCTTGCCGAGCTTTCAACCCAGATGGCAAACGCCGTCGAGCGGGCCGGCCGATCTACGGTGCTGGTGAACGCTCGCCAGCGCTTCCCGGCCAGCGGCATCGCGATCGGCGCGGATCTGGTCTTGACGGCGGATCACGTAGTCGAGCGCGACGAAGATATAACGATTGTGACTCACGACGGCACCGAGACCAAGGCCCAGGTAGTTGGCCGCGATCCCGCCACCGATATTGCCGTGCTGCGCGTCTCGGGCGCGACGCTTGAGCCGGCCACGCACGCGACTGAGCCGGCCCGCGTTGGGCAGCTGATCCTGGCGATCGGACGGCCGAGCACCAGCGGCCCGATGGCCAGCCTCGGCATCGTCAGCGCGGTGGTTGGGCCGTGGCGCAGCGGACGCGGCGGCATGATCGAGCGCGTGATTCGCACCGACGCGACGCCCTATCCCGGCTTCTCGGGCGGCCCGCTGATCACCGCCGACGGCGCGATCGTCGGCATGACGACCACCGGCCTGTCGAACGGCCCGGCGATCGGGATTCCGATCACGATCGCGGCGGCGCTGGCCCAGACGCTGACGCAGCACGGGCAGCTGAAGCGCGGCTATCTCGGCATCAGCTCGCAGCCCGTACGGCTGCCGGAGAGCACACCGGCGATCAGCGGCACAAAGCCCGGTGTCGGCCTACTGCTGATCCATGTCGAGCCGAATAGCCCCGCCGCCAGCGCCGGCCTGCTGCTGGGCGACGTGCTGGTCGCGATGAACGGGCAGATCGTCGAGAGCGCGGATGACTTGCAAGTCTTCCTGAGCGGCGATAAAGTTGGTCAGGCGCAAACGGTGCAGATCATTCGCGGCGGCGAGCTGCGCGAGATTTCGGTGACGATCGGCACGCGCTCCTAGCGTGCCGGCTGCTCACGCAACAATGTAGCAAACCGGGAGTCGTGCCTCCGCGCGGCGCGATTCCCACGTTTATGCTCTTATCTGAATAGAGGAATATATGGTAGCTCAGGAGTCTATAACGAGTGCGGCGCTGTTATCGTCAACGATCGGCGATGCACTGGCGAATCTAGCAACCGAGGTTCAAGAAAGCGTTGTTATGGTCCGCAGCGGTCGTCGTGGCTCCGGCTCCGGCATCATCTGGCGCTCCAACGGCGTTGTGCTGACGAACGCGCATGTCGTCGGCGATCGAGATCAGGTCGCGGTCCTCTTCCACGACGATCGTGAGCTTCCGGCGCGCGTGATCGCGCGTGACCCGGTGCTGGATCTGGCGGCGCTGAGCGTGGATGCGATCGGTCTGCCGGCCGTCGAGATCGGCGTCTCGTCCTCGATTCGCGTGGGCGAGCTGGTGCTGGCGGTGGGCAATCCCTGGGGCCAGCGCGGCGTCGTGACGGCGGGCATTGTGAGCGCGCTCGGCGAGATCGAAACTTCCTGGCGTGAGGGCAAGGCCGAGTATATTCGCTCCGATGTCCGGCTGGCGCCCGGCAACTCCGGCGGTCCCATGCTGGATGCCGAGGGCCGTGTGATCGGCATCAACGCGATGATCTTCGGCGGCGATCTCAGCGTGGCGATCCCAAGCCACATCGCGACGCAGTTCTTGATGGTCGCCGAGGGCAAGCGGCCGATGCTGGGCGTCGGCGTGCGAACCGTGCCGCTGCCGGACAGCTTCCAGTCGCTCGCGCAGCGCGATCGCGGGCTGCTGGTGGTGGAGCTGATCGGGGGCAGCGCGGCCGAGCGAGCCGGCTTTTATATCGGCGATCTGCTGCTGGACGTGGCGGGCAAGCCCGTGCTGGACGGTCATAGCCTGACCTACGCGCTGGCGCAGCATGCCGTCGGCGAGGCAGTCGCGGTGCGCTATCTGCGCGGCGGCGAGATCCGCAGCGTCGATGTCGCGCTGGATGCGTTTCCAGCCCAGCAGGTCGCCGCTTGATCCGGGTAGCAGTCATCGCAGCAGCGCCAGCCGTACGGGCGGGACTGCGCGTGCTGCTGGCCTCCGATCCCGCCCTCCAGGTGATCGGCGACGGCGCGACGGTAGATGAGCTTCGCCACGCGCCGCTAGCCGCCGCCGATGTCGTCGTCGTACACGGGCTGCTGCCGAGCGAGCATCTGCTGGTCCCAGAAGCTCTGCGCGGTGTGCTGTTTGTCTCCGACGACTGGGAGAGCGGAGTTACACCACCGTCCACTGGCTGTGCGTGGGGCGTGGTGCCGGGCGACGCTTCCGCCGAGGAACTGATCGCCGCGGTCACTGCGCTCTACCAGGGCCTGATCGTGATTCATCCGCATGTGGCGGCACAGATGCTGCCGTCGCCGGGCGCGCGCAGCGTCGACGCCGACGAGCCGCTGGTCGAGTCGCTGACTGCGCGAGAACAGGAGGTGCTTCAGCTGATCGGACAGGGCTTAGCCAACAAGATGATCGCCGACCGGCTGCATATCAGCGAGCATACTGTGAAGTTTCATGTTTCGGCGATCTACGCCAAGCTCGGCGTCGCCAGCCGCACCGAAGCCGTGCGCTCGGGCGCGCGTCGAGGATTAATCGTGCTTTAAACTCCGCGATTGCCAACCGCTACGCTACTCCACAAAGGACGCCATACGGGCGTCCTTTTGTTATGACCTTTATTCAACTGCTCTTAAGTTTTCCACTGCTTCTATGATATCGTCACGCATCCGTACCCAAGATGGAACTTGCCGGATAGGGCCATCAATAGGAAGACGACGAAGGAGAATTTGCCGATGCGTTGAAAAGTTTTTCCGCAGATCGTTTAGTCTTCTACCCTTTAACTCTGATGCCGCCACAATAGCATTGCGAAGATATTCTTTAGGATCAGCAATATTCTCAACCAGCCTCGGCCTTGGCAAATTTAAGTTTGCTCTACCATTAGGCTTACCCGCTACAGATCGAATGGCCGCTTCGTCTAATAGCAACCATGCTTCTGTTTCCTGAACCGGAACCACTGCAACCCATGATTTCAGTAAGGCGCACGCTTCAACAGCTCTGGTAATCTCTGCATATCTTGGGGTCGGATCTCGGCTATCTGCGTCCCGATGGATAAAGATTAAGTTTACGTTGGGCTGTAATCGGATAGTGGCACGAAGTTTAGCTTCAATTGTGCGCCTAGTATCTTCTGGCAACCATTGCAAGTCTGGAACTATTGGTGTAACCTCATCAGCACCCGCCTCAAGACACAGTTGCGATAGGTGCTCTATCAAGCCAGAATCCGAAGAGCCCTCACCGATCAAAGCAAAATCAATACGCATGTATCACCATAATTTTTAGGACAGTATAGGAAGTGCTAGTTGAGCGTTTGGCGGTGAAGAAAGATAAGCCAAAATCGCTCCCATACCTACAGTGGGTTCACCTGTATTAGCCCGCCAAGTATCATCAAGTGGGCGACATCTAAGCGTCCGAATAGGTTTTCCATTTGAGCCTTTAATTCTTGTCTCAATAGCGACTAGTAGATCATTGGGATCTTGCAGCTGGACGAATACTGGTGAATGTGTTGCCACAATGACCTGGCGGAAAGGATTTTCAAGACTAGGCTCATCTGTAGGATCGACTGCAAAATCCTTGAGCAGCCTAACCATCTCAGGCATTTTGGCTGGATGTATACCATTTTCTGGCTCTTCAATGCAGATCAGATCTTGAGCTTGTGGATCGGCAACAAGCAAAGCAAGAGTTAAAAATCTAAGCGTTCCATCAGAGAGAGATGAAGCAGGAAGTCGTATTCCGCCTCTTTCCTGAACTTCAAGGGTAAGCAACTGACGGACTTCATCAACATCAACTCTTAGACTATCAACATGTACAAGCTCAGAAAGTCGATTGGCTACAGCTGCATAGACACTTTCCGGGTCGTCACCTTGCCTTTCTGCATCGGTGGCAAGTCTCAATAAGGTAGCAGGAAGATGACCGCCACTACCTGTAATAAAGGGTTCAGATTGAAAACGATCTGGCTTCCGCATAGCAGATGGTTCGAGCGCGAGGAAATTCCATTTCTGCATCTCTCGGCGTGCAGCTAGAATGGTCGGCGTGGTGGAAGTATTCGATGTACCAATAATTGTTCGAGGTGCTGTGTATGCCGGGGCAGTTTGTCCAAGCCCACCTTTCCCTTCCTGATGCACAACAATTTCAGTTTGTCCATCATTTGCTACTTTGACTGATATATAACCAGCGCTGGTTCTACGATCATTATCCACAACAGATCCCCGGAATTTCCTAGCACTGTGAGGGAATTTCAACTTCTGAACTGCTTCACCTTCAGTAATATAGTCGAGAGTTTCAGAAAGCAAGACTAGCCGCCCGAATCTTCCTCGATGCGTCGGCTGCTCGTATCCTATTCTAATTTCATAGCGGAGATAGGTTGAAGTTGCTTGTGCAGGTCTACCAAAATCATCCTGCACTTGAGGATCAACGATCATTTCCGCCGCGATTCGGAACTCGTCAGCGTGTCCATCTGCTCCACTCCAGAACAAATCCCGCATATCATTACTTTCACCTCCACTTACTCTGACCTGTAATGCGGCTTCCGTGAGTGTATGGTCAGTTAGGAGTGAGAGAAAGCGGATTGCATCAAAGATGTTGGATTTGCCAACACCATTTGGCCCTGCTATACATGTGAATGGACCAAAATTAATAGCGAAGCCAACTAGATTTTTGAAACCATCAACTTCAAGACGAGTAAGCATAACAAACTCCTATATCAAATCTATCCGAAGTAACCTTTGCAAGCCTATCAATAAATATATTGTACTCTAGCGCCTAGCAAGGTGACAAGCTTACCAATTACGACTAAAAAGCGATTGCAACCAGGGCTAATCCTATGAGCTATAGAGAACCATAGTATAATCCTCGGACGAATCCAAGGGTCGTGCTATGTCTTCTTTCGAACAGATTGACCGGCCGCGATTGCGACAGCGCTTGCGGGCGCTGCTGATCGTCGTGTCGTTGCTCGCGCCGACGTTTTGCGTCTTTGGCATGTTAGCGCTGCTCCTGGCGTCGGAAAGTACCGGCTGGGTGCTCTGGCTGCTGCTTGGGCTGTGGCTGATCGCGGGCGCGCTGCTGGGCCTGGTTGTATCGCGGATCTTGCAAACGCTGCGAGCCATCGATGCCGACCGCAGCCGAGAGTGAGCGGCTGCGCCAGCGCATCACGGCGTGCGCGCCAGCGCTCGACATGCGCTCCCTGCATGTCGTCGAGGAGGGCTGGGATAGCCGGGTTGCGGTCGTCGACGATACGTGGATTTTTCGCTTTCCACGCAGCGCCGAAGCTGCCGCCCAGCTGGAGATCGAGCAGGCGCTGCTGCCTGCGCTGGCGTCCGGGCTGCCGCTGGCAATCCCTGATTTCAGCTATGCCTGCCATGCTGCGCTGCTGCCTGAGCTGCCCTTCGTCGGCTACCGCATGATCTCCGGAGCACCGCTGAGCCGCTCCGTGCTCGACGCGGCCGGCCCTACGATACGCAGCACTGTCGCCCGGCAGCTCGCCGAGTTTTTGCAAGCGCTGCACAGCTTCCCGATCGACGAGGCACAGCGACTGGCGCCTACACTGCGCGGCCTGGATCGAACCGTCTTCGCCGCCGAGTACGCGCAGATCCAGCGGCAGATCTTTCCGCTGCTGTCGGCTGGGGAGCGCGCGTGGATTGCCCGCATCTACGCCATCGCCGCCGACGATGCCGTGTGGCACTTCCAGCCGGTGCTGGTCCACAACGATCTGACCATCGCGCATATCCTGTTCGATTCCGCGACTCAGCGTCTGGCTGGTGTGATCGATTTCGGCGATATCGCGCTCGGCGATCCGGCGATCGATCTGACCGGACTGCTGGAGTACGGGCCGAACTTTGTCGACGATGTTATTCGACGGTACGACCGCTCACTGGATGCCGGATTCCGTCGCCGGCTGCGCTTCTACCGTCCGCGCATGTGGCTGACCGACCTGCGTTACCGTCTGGATCGAGGCGATACCACGCGGGTTGCGACACTCCTGGCGACACTACGCGAGTACATGGCGGCTCACACTATGTAAATCTAATCCGTCGAGTCATGCGTATTTACAAGTGGATTGAACCGGATCAAAAGCGAAACACTACCACACTCGATTGACATAATTTACTTGACAGCCCCTCGATCCCCGTGCTATTCTTCCCAAACTCTGAACCGTGAATGTGTAAGCGGTTTCAACACGGTCTGATCCGAAGATGGAGCGCCGAAGATGGATCATACCTCGACAGAACTCACCAGACTCGATACCCAGCCATCTAATGGCGCGGCAGCGAAGCCTGCTCATCATTCGCAATCAGCCCCTGTGGTCGAACCTGAGGGCCTGATCAAACGGTTACGGGCGTATCACCTGGATTTCGACGATACGATCGTGCGCACCGCGTTTACGATTGCCTCCGCAGCGCACGAGAAACAGCAGCGCTCCTCAGGCGAGCCGTATATTCTGCATCCGATTGCCGTCGCGCATATCTTGATCGACCTGAAGCTCGACCCTGCCTGTATCGCGGCAGGGCTGCTGCATGATGTCGTCGAAGATACCAGCTTCTCGCTGGAGCAGCTCAAAACGCAGTGTGGCGCTGAGATCGCCAACATTGTCGATGGCCTGACGAAGCTCAAAGCGATCGAAGGGCGCACCAAAGAAGACGCCCAGGCTGGCTCGTATCGCAAGATGTTTATCGCCATGGCCGACGATCCGCGCGTGGTGCTGATCACGCTGGCCGACCGGCTGCATAACATGCGCACGCTTCAGCACGTGCCGGAGCATAAACAGAAGCGCATCGCCCGCGAAACGCTGGAGATCTACGCGCCGCTGGCACATCGGCTCGGCATCTGGCAGATTAAGTGGGAGCTGGAAGATCTCTCGTTCCGCTTCTTCGATCCCGAGAAGTACGAGACGATCAGCCGCCAGCTTCAGCTGCGCCGCGACGCGCGCGAGCGGATTATTGCGCGGGTCATCGGCAGCTTACGGCACGAGCTTGATAAGGTGGGCATCTCCGGCGAGATCACCGGCCGGCCCAAGCATATCTACTCGATCTGGCGCAAGATGGAGCGCAAAGGCGTGCCGCTGGATCAGATCTACGATCAGCTGGCCGTGCGCGTGCTGGTCAACACCGTCGCCGACTGCTACCAGGTGCTGGGCATTGCCCACAACCGCTGGACGCCGATCCCGAACGAGTTCGACGATTATATCGCGATGCCCAAAGAAAGCATGTACCAGTCGCTGCACACGACGATCATGATTCCCGGCGGGCAGCCCTGCGAGATCCAGATTCGCACTTATGAGATGCACGAGGTCGCCGAGCACGGCATTGCGGCGCACTGGCGCTACAAAGAAGGCTTCGGGCGCAAGTCCGAGGTTTCGATCGACGCCAAGCTGCAATGGCTGCGTAACCTGATCGCCTGGCGACGCGAGATCAATGAAGACCACGAGTTCGTGGAGACACTCAAGAATGAGGTGCTTCAGGAGCAGGTGTATGTTTTCACGCCCAAAGGCAAGATCATCGATCTGCCCAAAGGCTCCTCGCCGATCGATTTCGCCTACCGCATCCACTCCGACGTCGGCAACAACTGCATCGGCGCACGTGTCAATAATCGCCAGGTGCCGCTGCACTACCAGCTGCAAAACGGCGAGGTCGTGTCGATCATGGCCTCCAAGCAGCCGCGTGGCCCGAGCCGCGACTGGCTGGAGTTTGTGCAGACCGCCAGCGCCCGCAATCATATTCGGCGCTGGTTCCGTCGCCAGGAGCGCAGCCTCAACATTGCGGCCGGTCGCGATATGCTGGAGCGCGAGATCAAACGCCTGGGCATGTCGATCTCGTTCGACGATGTGACCGAGGCCAACAACTTTAAGAATATCGAAGATGTGTTTGCCGCGATCGGCGTCGGCGATCAGCATCCGCGGGAGCTTGTGCGGCGGGTGATCGCCAAGCAAAAAGCTACGCATGCCGATCTCGATCCGCTGGCCAAGCTGCCCGATACCTCGCCGCGTCAGGTCGAGGCGCCCAAAGTCGGCATTCAGGTACGCGGCACCAACGATATTCATACCCGGCTGGCGCGCTGCTGCAACCCGATCGAGGGCGATAACGTTGTCGGCTTTGTGACGCGCGGCAAGGGCCTGACGATCCATCGCGCCGACTGCTACAACATTCTGCATGAGCGCGATCGTGCCCGGCTGATGGATGTTGCCTGGGGCGCCAGCAGCGACCGCAAGGCGTACCCGGTGCCGATCCGGATCGAGGCCTGGGATCGCGTTGGTCTGTGGCGCGATATTACCAGCACTGTCGCCGACGCAGGCATCAATATTCAGGCGGTGCAGCAGGTCGAGAATCGCCGCGCCGGTCGCGCCACGCTGATCGCTACGCTGATGGTCGATAGCCTCGCCGAGCTAACCACGATCCTCGACAAGCTCAACCGCATCGCCGACGTCATCGACGCGCATCGCGAGCGCACGATTAGCACGGCGTGACGAAAGAACAAAGAAACAAGGGAACAAACGAGAACCGAAAACAAAGAACCGGGTACGAAAGAGTAGAAAAACAACTTACAATGTAGATGGACGATTCAATCGTAGGGGCGTGATTTATCACGCCCTTTCCTCTTGCCGAAACGAATCTTTTGGAGATATTGTCAACCTTTAGTGTCGATCTTCCCCCTCTCCTGTGCGATAGGAGCAGGGGTGCCGAACAATGTGAGGCGGGGGTGAGGGCCTAATCAACAGGCGCGGAATTATTCAACTCCGCGTCTTTTCATTTCCAGCACTATGTCAACCTAGCTTTGACTCGCCTCCAGTTCCAGGCTCAGCAGCGGCAGCCTGCGTTCCGTGCCGACCGGCGAAAGACGCTCGCCAAAGCGCACGGCGCCCATCGCGCGGTAGAAGGGCTCGGCGTGGGGATCGCTCTCGATCACCATGCGCCGAAAGCCGAGCTGCGCCGCCGTCGCAACCGCATGACGGAACAGCTGCGTGCCGTAGCCCTGGCCGATCGCGCCGGGATCGACAAACAGATGATCGAGCTCAACCTCATGCTCTGCGCCCAGCAGACTATAAAAGCCGACGATCCGGTTCCGAGATTCGAGCACAAACACGGGATGGGCCGCGAGATACTCCGGCGGCAGCATCAGCAGCGGACGACAGGCTTCCATAAACTCGGCGTCGTAGCCCCAGAAGGCTTTCGAGCGCAGAGCTAGCTCGCCGATCTGCCGCGCCTCCTCAGGAACGGCGGGCCGAATCCTGATCTGCGACTCGCTATTGGTCGTAGTCATACGCTGCATCCTTTCCAGAATGAGAACTTTTCGTCTACAATCACCGTTAAGCCCGTATGCGGTTTCTTACCATTAGCATTTCGCGTCCGCATCGCGAGTAGCAAGAGATAACAGACCCATGAGTATGTTTCGTGCCACCATCTTTGCCGTCGTCCTTCTCACGCTGATGACCGCCTGTGCTTCTCCGGCCAATGAGCCGCCACAGCAGGAGACCCAAGTGATACCACCAAGCGAAACCACACCGAGCGCTGCTGAGCAGAATAATCCGCTGGTCGATACCGAGTGGACGCTGATGCGCTTCGGCGCTCCCGGCCAGGAAGCCGAGCCCGTGGCGAATACACGGATCACCGCCACATTCAAGTCTGACGGCGTGGTCAACGGCAGCGCCGGCTGCAACAGCTATTTCGCCAACTATACCGCCGCTGACAATAAACTGACGCTTGAGCAGGCTGGACGAACCGAGATGGCCTGCGCTGAGCCGGCGATGCAGCAAGAAAACGTATTCCTGGAAGCGCTCACCGCCGCCGAGTCCTACGCAATCGCCGGAGACACGCTGACGATCGCCTACAAGGGCGGCCAGATGTTCTTCCGGTCGACGCCCAAGACCGACGGCACGGCCCTGTTTGAAACGCCCTGGCAGCTGACCACCTTCGTCCAGGGTGAGACCGCCAGCTCGACGATCGCCGGCTCACGCGTCACGCTGCGGCTGGCCAACGGCGTGGCCCGTGGCACTGCCGGCTGTAACCGCTACAGCGGCTCCTACACCACCGAAGGCGACAAGATCACGATCGCGCAGCTGATCTCGACCAAAATGGCCTGTACTGCTACCGGCGTGATGGAGCAAGAGGCGCGCTTCCTTGACGCGCTCGGCGCATCGCAGTCCTGGACGATCGACGGGGAAATGCTGACCCTGAAGTATCCAGGCGGAGAGCTGGTCTTCAACGTGACTCAGGCGGAATAATCAGAGCCACGCCGGGGCTGAGCATCTAGCCCGAGTTGGACGCTCAGCCCCACACCTGCCGGTAAACCTCCAGCATCTGATCCACGTTTGTCTGCCAATCATAGCGCGCGCGCACCCACTCACGCCCGGCTGCGCCCATCCTGGTGCGGCGCTGCGGATCTCCAATCAGCGCCAGCAGCGCCTCGGCCAGCGCCTGCGGCTGCTCCGGCGGCACCAGCAGTCCGGTCTCGCCATCACACACCACCTCCGGCAAGCCACCGACATTCGATGCTACTACGGGAAGGCCGCACGCCTGCGCCTCAAGAGCCGCTACTCCAAAAGCCTCGGCCCGTGACGGCATCGCAAAGAGCGCGAGCGAGCGCAGAAAGGCCGGCACCTCGGCATGATCGATCCGCCCTCGCAGCGTCACGTGCCCGCCGCTGTCCAGCTCATGAATGCGCTGCTCAAACGCCGAGCGCAAGCTACCCGCCCCACCGATCTCGATCTGGATCTCCCGATCGGACTGGAGCAGCTGCGGCACCGCCTCGATCAGCACGTCGATTCCGTAGTTCGACTCAAGATGGCGCAGCGTCCCGATGAGCTTGCCGGGAGCCGGCACCTGGGCGGGAGTGAAGCGCTGCGGATCGATACCAAACGGAATCACGCTGATCGAGCGAGCAGAGCGTAGATAGCCGGCGGTGACGGTTGCCAGATAGTGTGAGGTCGCGGTCAGCTGGCGGGCATGGCTTAGCAGATACGGATATAGCTGCGTCTTGCGCGGATCGCGCTGAACCACATCCGAGCCCCAGCTTGAGATGACCAGCCGGCGCAGCGGGCGCAGAAACGGCACGGCCGCCGGCACCGGCAGTGAGTGCAGATGGACAACATCCGGCCTGAGCGCCGCGACAAGCCCCGGCACCCGCGCCCAGCCGCCGAGCAGTGTTGCCAGCCGCCGCGATCTGGTCATGCCGGCAGAGGCGGTCGGGATCGTGAAGCAGGGGAGATCGCGCAGAGATTCGGGGAGCGCAGCCGGCAGCGTCGAGATCAGACTGACGTGCAGCCCACGCCGGCGCAGCGCCTCCGCCCAGCGATGAACATGCACGTTATTGCCTGGGCCGATGATGCACACGCGGCGGCTCATCGCGACGCTCCGCTCCGTCGCAGCGCCAGCCGCCGGTAGAGCTGGAGATCCTCACGACGGAAGATCAGCAGCTCCTGCCAGCGAACCTGCGCCACGCGGGTATAGATCCGCAGCAGCACGAGCGTCTGGATCAAATAGGCCAGCGTCGAGGCCAGCGCCGCACCCACGATGCCATAGCGCGGGATCAGCAGCAGGTCGCCGGCCACCGTGACGAGCAGCGCCAGCGTCGAGGTGTACGAGGGATACTGCGGCCAGCCACGGCCGGACAGATCGCTGGCCAGGACTTTATGTACGCTCAGCGCAACCACGCCCACCAGCAGCACCGCCATCGGCAGGACCGCCGGCAGATAGATCGGACGCACAAGCGCCAGGCCAGGCCAGACCACGCCGATCAGCCCGATCGCGCCCAGCGCCGTCAACAGCAGCGTATGCCGCACCACGCGCGGCGTTTCCTGGCTGCTGCCCGTCGCAGCAACCTGAGGCAGCAGCGCCGAGCTGATCGCGTTGGGCACGTACCAGACGATCTCAGCCAGAAACACGCCGGTCTGATACAGGCCGACCGCCGCCTGGCCCAGGAAGCCCTGCACAATAAACACATCCAGCCGGTAGTTGAAGGTTTGCACCACGTTGCCGACATGGCCGCGCAGACCCAGACCCAGCAGTGGCCGCAGCACAGCGCTGTCCAGCCTTGGCCGGAGACTGCCCAATTTCCGCACCGCCCACACCGTCCAGCCGAAGCTGCACCAGCCGCCCAGCACCACCGCCCACACCGCGCCGAGCGGCCCCCAGCCAAGCAGCACAACCAGCGCGAGCGCAAAGAGCAGCTGCGTGATAGCCTGCACGCTCTGAGTCACCGCCACACTGCGCAGATCGCGCCGCGCCGCCAGCAGCGAGCGCAGATAATCGCCGAGCAGCATCGGCGGCAGCAGCAGCATACCCAGCAGCACATCGATCGGCGTCACACGGTACTCGCCGCTCAAAAAGTTTGCCGCCAGCGGCAGCAGCGGCAGCAGCGCCACGCTTACCACACCAACAACACACAATCCCAGGCCGATCAGATTCGAAAGCAGCCGCTGCTCGCTCACGCCGCGATGCAGCAGCACGGGCGTCGCGTGACTCACGCCTAGCAGCGTCAGCGAGGCCAGCAGCGTCGGCAGCAGCACCAGCAGATTCTGAAAGCCCCGCGCGGCCGGCTCCAGCAGCAGAATCAGCAGCAGCGCCGTCGCCAGCCGCACGACTTGCGCGCCAAAACTCCAGGCAGCGTTACGAATCAGCATCGGTAGTAGCTCATGGTTCTTGATCCATTTGCGGCTGCTCGGCAAAGCGATAGAGCGTCACGCGCCGAAGTCCGAGATCCAGCTGCGCCAGTCGCGTCGATTCAGCCAGCAGCGGGCCGTAGAAGCGCCGCAGATAATCGTCTCGATTGCCGTCCTCGACCAGGCCATAGCGCGCGCCGAGGGTCTCCACCGGCCGATCGTCATTGGCCAGGCCGGCGAAAAGCGGCGCGCACGGCAGATCGTTGCCGAGGCTCAGCCCGCACGCGTTCACGCCGAGCACCAGCGCGCCGGGCGGCACCAGTCGCTGCACCTCCCGCGCGCTATCGATCAGCGTCGTCCGTCGATCGACGGTCCAACGCGTGTACCACCAGCCGCTCCACACCAGCGATGCGCCGAGCAGCCCGGCAGCAGCAAAAGAAGCGAAGTTTCGAGAATAAAGATTATCGGCAGCAAGAATCGCAGCCAGCGCCAGCACGACGACAGCAGGCAGCAAGAGCGTGTAGTAGCGCGGCGGGCTGTAGGGCATGATCAGCAGCGCCGCGCCGCAGAACGCCCAGGCCAGCGCCAGCGCGACCACTGGCTGAGTCGAGTAGCGACGAATAGCGATCAAAGATCGCAGCCCGCCCAGCAGCGCCGCGATCAGCAGCACCGGCGTCTGGGCCCACACATATTTCGAGCGCAGGTTACGCAGCAGCACCAGGCCGGCTTCACTCAGCGAGCCGGGCAGCCGATCGGCGGTGTAGAACTGGTTGTAGGCCGCCAGCTCCGTACGATTAGGCAGATACCAGAGCAGCCCGTACAGCGCCAGGATCGCGACGAGACCGACCACGTAGCCAGCCGCCAGTCGCCAGCGCGTCCACGGCCGAGCGAGCAGCAGCAGCGCCAGCAGCGGCACCGGTAGCCAGAGCAGCGCCAGCGACTTCCAGACAAAGGCGATCGCCGCACACGCTCCACAGCCGATCGCCCAGCCCACACCGCGATCGAGCGAGCGCCGCCAGCACCAGGCCGCCGCAACCAGCCAGGCAACCATGCTCGGCTCAAGCAGGCCCAGGCGACTAAACTGAAACCAGAAATAATCCAGGCCCCATAGCACACAGCCAAGCACCGCCCAGCGCGGCCCCCAATCCTGGCGCAGCGTATCGGAGAACAGCAGCAGCGCGATCGTCGAAAACACTACGCTGATCAAGCGCACCTGAACGAAGCCGGCGCCAAACAGCGAGAATACCACAAACGCCAGCCCATCGAAGAGCGGGCTCACCAGCCGATTGTCCCAGCCATCTGTGCGCCACGTCCCGAACAGCACACGATTGCGCGCGGCATGGCTGTACAGGCCCTCGTCGGTGAAGGGCGCGCCACTCCAGGTCAGCGTCGTGGCCGCGTCGGCATCGAGCCACAGCAGCCGCAGCGCCAGCGCGACGCCGAGCACCGCGAGCAAACCCAGCCACCAGACGGCGATCCGCGATCGAGATGCGGCGCTATCCGTCGCGACAACCGAAGATGTATTGTGAGGAACCATGAGGCTTACGTGGAGTCGCCGGACAGAGAGCGCTGAAGTTCGTTCTGCTCCTGATGCGCCGCCAGCATCGTTTGGATGCGCGCCACAATCATATCGATCGCGATCGAGTTCAGCCCGCCGCGCGGCACGATAATGTCGGCGTAGCGCTTCGAGGGCTCCACAAACTCAAGATGCATCGGGCGAACAGTGCGCAGATACTGCTCGATCACGGACTCCACAGAGCGGCCGCGCTCGCTGAGGTCGCGCTGGATGCGGCGAATAAAGCGCATGTCGGCGTCGGCGTCGACATAGATCTTAATATCCATACGCTCGCGCAGCTGTTTGTCGGCAAAGATCAAAATGCCTTCGACCAGCACCACCGGCTGCGGCTGCACAATCCGCGACTCTTCGGTACGGCGATCCTTCGTGAAATCATAGATCGGCACCGCGATCGGCTGTCCGGCGCAGATCGCATCGAGATGCTCGATCAGCAGCGTGTTGTCGAGCGAGTCGGGATGATCGAAGTTGACCTGATCGCGCTCCTCGGGCGACATCGGCGGCACATCGCGGTAGTACGAGTCGTGCTCGATATACGCGATGCGCTCCGATCCGACCCGCTGCAAAATCGCGCGCGAGACCGTGGTCTTGCCTGAGCCTGTTCCGCCAGCCACGCCAATAACGATCGGGTGTTGCATAGTCTCCACACGGCACAACTGTTTATCAACAATCAGACGTGGCGAATTGTAACACACCGATCAGGCTGCTTTTGGCTGGGCCTCCTCGGCAAGCTTCTGCTGAAGCCAGAGATTAACCAGTGTTTCAACGCTTACGCCGCGCAGCCGAGCCTGGCGCTCCACAGATGCCAGCAGATCAGCTTCAATTCGGACAGCCAATGTGACAGTGAAAGAGGCATCGGGCGCATCGGTATCGAATTCGGTAAAATCGTGAGCATCCCAAAAGTCGCCCATTTCTTCTTCGGTTGCCGCCTGTGAAATTGAGCTGCGTTTATTTTCGTCCATATGATCGTCGTTCCTTATCTGTCATATCTCGTGCACTAATGACAATGGCAGTTACCGTACTGGGCTTATACACAAAAAATATCACTAGATAGCGGCCTCCAAACGATTGTCCGAATGCCGCATAAACATCATCACCCTCAGTATAACCCTTCTCAACGAATCGAAACCGTGGAGAGGCGAGAAGCACCTGCTGAACTTCTTGGAGCATCACATGATGCTTAACGGCAAGTTTCTCTTCAATTGCATCAGAGCATACAATTCGACCAATGTGCATATCATTTCTCTACAACACACCGCTATCCAGCAGCTATTTTGCCAGTATAGCACTACAGGACAACAAAGAAATTGTAATTTGCGCCAGTTTCTCCACTTAAACCAAATCGAGCCCTGGCGCGTGCCAGAGCCCGATTCTGATGAGGGAAAGCTGATTTAGCGGCGGCCGGCGTTGTCGATCGTTTTGGCCATTGCGGGACCCTGCGACGGCGCCGGAGCCTTGGTATCCTGCTGCGCTGTCGGGCGCTTCATGGTCTGCTGCACAGCCTCGCGGCGCTTGCGGCCCAGCGACTCCAGATCGTTGTCGCGCTCGTAGTAGAACGACAGCTCCTCGCCGTAGGTATCGCCGCCGTTATACACCACCAGCACCTTGCTGCCCTGCGGAATGCCGCCCGAGGCCAGCAGATCGGCCAGCGGCGCATCGATGTCTTTCAGCATACGCGCGCGCAGCGGACGAGCGCCAAAGGTCGGGTTGTAGCCCTTGCGCAGAATATGATCCTTGGAAGCCTCGCTGATCATCACCTTGATGCCGTAGTTCAGGTACTGCTCATTGGCCTCGTCGAGCATCCGATCGAAGATGCGGCTCATGGTGGCGCTGGAAAGCGGGCGGAAGGCGATAATCTCGTCGATGCGGTTGATCCACTCCGGCCGGAAGTGCCGCTGGAGCGCCTCAAAGCCGATCTGATAGATCTGCTGGCCGGTCGCCTCCATATCCTGGCGCGTAGACTTGAAGCCAATGTTGCGCTTGTCGAGATAATCGACCATTTCCTTCGCACCGACGTTGGTCGTCATGATCAGAATGCAGTTGCGGAACGAGACCGTGCGCGCGCTGTTGAGCAGCGTGACCTCGCCGTCTTCCATGATCTGCAACAGCAGGTTCCACAGCTCCGACGTGCCTTTCTCGATCTCGTCGAAGAGCACCACGCTGTTTTCCATCTCGATGATGTCGGGATCGAGCAGCGGCTTCTGGTCGCGGCCGACGTAGCTTGGCGGCGCGCCGACCAGCGCGGAAACCTCGTGGCCCTGGCTGAACAATGAGCAGTCGATCTTGAGGAAGCCTCCACCGGCTGGATGCAGCCGCTGCGCCAGCCGCTTGGCACACTCGCTCTTACCAACGCCCGTCGGTCCCAAAAACATCAAGTTGACCAGCGGACGATTACGATTACCGGCTGCAAAGCCAAAGCGGGCGCGATTCATCGCCCGAATAACGCTTTCGATCGCGCGATTCTGGCCGAAGATAGCTGAGCGCAGATCCTGTTCGATCTCATCCAGTGGATTTGCGGTGCCGCGTGTGGCGAGTTGCATGCCCTCGGGGATGGTGTCGTTAGAGGGAGTGGCGAATTGGTGAGCGGTGCTCATTGGAAGACCTCCTGATGAAGCGACAAGTGCAAATGTATTGGGGGCTACATAGAGGCGCTTGAGGAAAGCAGGTAGGTTGCGAGCGCGCCCTTAGTAGAAAGTTTGTAGTGGCAATAATACCGACAACTGAAACAAGATGCAAACCCACTTAGTCCCAACCAATTCTGTCACCCGGTCATGGTAGGGCTGTGACTATTGGGGCAGGTAATTTTAACCTTATGTCTACGTACAAATGGTGAGCTGGAGCAGACACGGCCGGGACAGAAAATCTTCTGACAGCGCGTATAAAAAAGCTCCAGCCTGAGCTGGAGCCTCCATCGGATTAGTAGTTGCTACTGCGCGGGAACCTGGGCCGCCACCGCCGGATCGATCGTCAGCAGCGAGCTGCTGACCCAGCCCTCGGCCTCGGGAGCTACCACTTTGTACCAGCCGCCGTCGGCAGTCCTGGCGCTCAGCGTCACCGCCTGGCGCGCGTGAAGCTGCCCAAGAACGGTGCCGGTCTCGACATTGGGCCGGTAGCGAATGTTGCCGCCGTTGAAGACCGTCGCTTTGAGCGGCCCGGCCTCGACTTTGGCCGGATCGGGACGGACCGAGGTTACTCTAGCGACCGCCTCAGCCTCGATCTTGATCTGATCGGCGTGGAGCCAGCCGACCTGCTCGCCCTGCTTGACCAGAAACCACTTGCTGTCGTCGCTGCGCAGCATCGGCTCGAAGGTTGAACCGGCCTGCACGCCGCCGATCTCGGCTGTTCGCAGCGTCGGGCTGATCAGCATTGTCGAGTCCACAACCACCGCGAGCGTCGGCGGGCCGGTGACGACCGGCGGCTCAGGCGTCGGCTCGGGTGTTGGCTCGGGTGTTGGCGACGGCGACGGAATCGGCGTCGGCTCGGCCTTGGGGCCGAAGAAGGCTCCCGCCAGCATCTCAGGAACCGTCAGCGGCGAGCGCGCGGTAATCGCCTTTTCGCCTTCGCCGACCGTTAGCTCGACGGTGTAGGTAATATCACTGGTGAGCGCGGCCTCCCACGAATCTGCCCTCGACATGCGCAGCTCGATCGTGCCGTTCTCCACTGTCGCCGTGCTCTGCTCGGGATCGGCCCAATCGACCGCCTCCTCGCCGGAGAGCAGCCGGGCCGAAACTTTCGTGCCGGGCGCGACATGCTCGGCCTGGCCTGCGACGGCGATCGCCTCGCGGCTGACTGCCTGCGCCTTCGAGATCGTGACGACCGGCGTTTCGGGAGCCTGCGCCTGCGTCTCCGGCGTGCCGGACAGCGCCTGCCACACGCCCCAGGTTGCGCCGAGAAGCAGCAAGAGCGGCAGCAGAATCGCCCCGATCCGTGCGATCAGGGGCATGCGGTTGAATCGCATCAGCGCGGTATCCTCTTCGATCGGCGGGAGCGAGGTATAGTCCACCATTTGCGAGGGAATGTACGAGCTGATCGATGCTGCATCGTCGGCAGGTTTGCGCTTGAAAGGCAGCTTCGGCATGATTGTAGAGTCCTCCAGTGTCAACACATGAGCTGTCTGCACAGCGGAGAATACCACGCGCGCCTGAGCGCAGGCATAGACCACAGGCAGACCGGGAGCTCACCGCTTCTCCTACAATGTGTCGGGACTTTTTTCGACAGTTGGTCGCCGATGCGGTACGATTCGCCCTATGCGTTTGATCAAACCAATCGTGGATCTGCTGGCGATCCTGGCCCTGCTGGCCTACGCCTGGGCCGCGAACTACACCCAGCGCGGCGCGGCCGATCCGATCTGGACCGCAATTCAGGAGCGCGGCGTGCTGCGTGTGGGCACCGATCCGGGCTTTCGGCCCTTCGCCGAGGAGCGCGACGGCCAGTTTCAGGGCTACGACATCGACCTGGTGACCGAGCTAGCGCGCCGGGAGAATCTGCGCGTCGAGTTTGTGGCAGTCGGCTACGACGCGCTCTACGATGCGCTGAGCACGCGGCGTGTGGATCTGCTGGCGGCGGCGCTGCCACTCGCGCCGGAGCAGGGCTGGCGCGCGCGCTTCTCGACGCCGTATCTCAACGCCGGGCAGGTGCTTGTCGTGCGCAAGGGAGCAGAGATTAAACAAGAGGCCGATCTGGCCGGTCACGTGGCCGGCGCGGCGCTGGGCAGCGAGGGCGATACCCTGGCCCGCAAGCTTCAGCGCGATCTGCCCACGCTGACGCTGCGCTCGGATTTCGAGACCACGACCGCCGCGCTGGATGCGCTTGATCGCGGCGAGGTCGACGCTGTGATTGCCGACACGATCAGCGCGCTGAGCGCCCAGCACTCGCATCCAAACCTGGCGATCGCCCGCGCGCTCACCTTCGAGCCGTACGTCCTGGCGATGCCGGTCGAAGCCTACCAGCTGGAACAAGCCGTCAACGGGGCGCTAGAGGCGATGCGCCAGGAGCAGGTCTTCGATCGTCTGAACGATCGCTGGTTCCGGCCCGAGTTTGTTAAGTAAAACCAGGGCACGCCGCAATCAGAGTTCGATCCTCTGACGGGCGTGCCCTGTGAGAAACGCAGGCTTAACCAGATTGCTCGGCAATCTGCTTGAGGATCGCCACGAAGGTTTCGTAGTCGCGCGGGCCGTCGTAGCGCACGTCGTTGATAAAGATCGTCGGCGTGCTGTTAACGCCGTCGGCGATGCCGCTGCGAAACGATTGTTTGACCCGCGCCTGATAAGTGTGATCGGCCAGCTCACGATCGAAGCGCTCCACGTCGAGGCCGAGCCGCTGGGCGTAGCTGTGCAGATCGGCGCTGTTGAGGCGATCCTGGTGCGCGAAGAGCAGATCGTGCATTTCCCAGAACTTGCCCTGCGCGCCCGCCGCCTCGGCCGCCTCGGCTGCCGACTGTGCGTGCGGATGAATGCTTGTGATCGGGAAATGGCGCACCACCAGCCGGAAATCAGGATACTCGCTCCGAAGCTCGTCGAACAGCTCGTGCGCGGCACGGCAGTGCGGACACTCGAAGTCCACGTACTCGACGATCGTGACGGGCGCGTCGGCAGGGCCGCTGCTCCAATCCTCGTCGCCGACCGGTGTTTGGAGCGTCAGCTCATCTTCCTGCATCAGTCTCCTCCTGTAGCCGCTTCAGCGCGTTGAAGACGATATTGAGGCCAGGCGAGATGCCGGGATGCTCGCCGACCCAGGTGTCGCGGATCACGCCCTGCTTGTCGATGAAGAAGAGCGCCCGGTTGGAAATGCCGAACTGATCGAGAAACACGCCGTACTGCTGCGCGACGCCACCATGCGGCCAGAAATCACTCAGCAGCGGAAACGTGATGTTTTGCTGCTCGGCCCAGGCTCTATGCGACTCTCGGCCATCCACACTGACCGCCAGCACCTCGGCGTCCTGACTGTGGATCTCGTCCAGCGTCTCCTGATAGAGCGAAAGCTGGCTGGTACATACCGACGACCAGTCCGCCGGGTAGAAGGCCAGCACAACGTTTTTGCCGCGATAATCGCTGAGCTTGACCGGACGGCCCTCGCCGTCGGTCAGCGTAAAATCGGGCGCCGGTGTATTCGGTTGCAGCATATCCCCCATCGATCGATCCTCCTGCTCACTGTGCTCACGCCTGGGCAGCGCAAACGCTGCTGGGATCAATTGTACGCCCGAAACGATGCGCGAGTCCCGGCTGCAAGAAGCTGAGTTAGCCCTTAGTTTCGTCGTTGACAAGCGCGTGCTTTGGTGCTAGGTTATGTATATTCCGCACTACTTCCTGCTCGCGCATCCTCGAAATCGCATCCTAGCCTGGTGTAGACCGTGCCTACGCCTATCCGCATTGACTGCTCAACCCCAACATCACTCGGACTGCCTATACGCTCGGTTCCCAAAGGAGGCCCACCATGGCGTTGCGGACACGTACGAAACATGCAGGGCGGTTTCTTTTCCCGATCGTCGCGCTCCTGACGATCATCGCGACGGCCGGAATGGTACGAGCTGCGCCCCAGGCTCAAACCCTTAGCTTCCAGCCGACCTTCTACACTGCGTCAGCCTTCGACGTATCACCGCCGCTGAGTAGCCTGGCAGCGACAGCGGCTGCGCCCGCGCTGGTTCAGGATCTGCCGCCGGAGCGCGGCCCGGTAGTCGTGGATCGCGGCCACTCCGGCGATGGCGCGCTGGACGTCGCGAGCGGCGAGGACGTCTCGATTCAGGCGACTATCCCCGGCCCGATTCAAACCTTTGAAGGGCTGCGCAACACGGATAATCCGGGCCTGGTCAATCCGCCCGATCCGGTCGGCGACGTTAGCCGCCAGCATTATGTCGAGATGGTCAACCTGTCGATGGCGGTGTACTCCAAGACCGGCACGCGGCTGCTTGGCCCGCTGACTCTCGGCACGATCTGGGAGGGCTTTCCGATCGCAGACTGCGAGGATAACTCGGGCGATCCGATCGTGATCCACGACCAGTTCGCCAATCGCTGGATTCTTACGCAGTTTACGACCGCCGGCCCGACCTACTATAACTGCGTCGCGATCTCCAAGACCGCCGATCCGACCGGCGTGTACTATCGCTACGCCTTCTCGTCCTTCGAAAACTTCCCCGACTATCCCAAGTACGGCGTGTGGGTCAACTCGTACCTGCTGACGACGCGCGAGTTCGGGCCGACTACCGAGTATGGCATCGGCGTGTATGCGCTGGAGCGCAACAAGATGCTCAATGGCAATCCCAACGCTCGCGTCGTCCGCTTCTTCCTCGACTCGGAGCAGATCCCGATCTCGCTGATCGGCGATGGGCTGCTGCCGCCGGATGTCGACGGTGGACGCCGGCCGAACGATCTTGCTCCAGCGCCAATCGTCGGCACGCAGGACGACGATCATCCGTACGGCGCGACCTTCGACGCGCTCAATATCTTTGATCTGGTGGTGAACTGGAAGACCAATCCTGTCGCCTCACTCGTGCTGGCGGAGCAGCTGCCGGTCGCCGAGTTCGACTCGGTCTTCCCCTGCGCGCCGACCGCTCGCGACTGCATCCCGCAGCCGGGGATTACTGATCCCAACCAGAAGCTCGACATCCTCTCGTACCGGCAGCGGCCAACCTGGCGCCTGGCCTACCGCAACTTCGAAGACTACGAGACGATGGTCACCAACCAGTCGGTCGAGGCGCGGCCTGGCATCGCCGGCGTGCGCTGGTACGAGATCCGGCGCGTCGGTAGCGCGTACTCGCTCTACCAGCAGGGCACATACGCGCCCGATGACGGCGTCCATCGCTGGATGGGCAGCATCGCTATGGATCGGCGTGGGAATATGGCGCTCGGCTACAGCGTTGCCAACGAGACAGTCTATCCCGGCATTCGCTACACCGGCCGACTGCGCAGCGATCCGCTGGGCACCATGGGACCGGGCGAGGCTGTGCTGATCAACGGCTCCGGCTCGCAGCTGACCACCAACTCGCGCTGGGGCGACTACACCTCAATGAACGTCGATCCGGCCGACGACTGCACATTCTGGTATGTCAACGAGTACTACGAGACGACTTCGCTGGCGGGCTGGCAGACACGCATCGGCAGCTTCAAGTTCCCCGGCTGCTAGACAGCGCGCGAAAACCTTGGCACACGAGCAGGACCGGCGCGAAGTTCAGCGCCGGTCCTCCACATATCAGCCGATCCGGTTTTTTGCTTCTTCGAGTGTTGAAACGCCGCTAGCCGCCCAGCATGATCGCGATATTATCGTAGTCCTGTTCGGCAATCAGCAGATTGAAAAGATCGTTTTCGGTGATCATGCCGACGACATAGCCGTCGTCCATCACTGGCACGCCGCCGATCTTGCGATCGCGCAGAATCATGGCAACCGTTACAATCGGCGTGTCCGGCTCGACGGTAATCACATCGCGAGTCATACAATCGCGCAGCGGCAGATCCGCGACACGGTGATACAGGTTATAGTCGCGCACATCGGTGGCGGGCGAGGCGGAGATGCGGTTAATATCGCCCTCGGTAATGATCCCCACCAGCGCACCGCCGGCGTTTACCACGGGCAGGCGGCGAATCTGCTGCTGCTGAAGCAGGCGGCGGGCGGCTGGTAGCGTGGTCGTTTCGAGCGCCACGATTGCCGGAGTTGTCATCCAATCACAAACCAGTTCCATAGCGACCTCTCATCTATCTGGCGCATAGACGAAAAATCAAGCACTGCGCCAATCCACCGTCACTGTACCCGAGACAGCCGGAAGATTGGGAGAACAAAGCGCAACCCGGCGTAGTGGTTTGTTCATGGTGGCGGACATCTACAGCGTTTTCAGGATGATTGGCCCGTGTTCACGTGGTAGGGACACGCCGGTGGCGTGTCCGGTCTATTGCAATACGCCTCTACCGGGATTCTTTGAGGATCGCTTAGCCCAGACGCTCGTAGAGATCGGCCTGGAGGGCCTGCGCCGTCTGATGAGCCGCCAATCGCTCAGGATCGGGGGTGAGAGTCGAGCCGAGAGCGGCTGGAATCGCCGCGAGGTTGTCGATGTGGCCCAGCGATCGGAGGGCGAGCAACGCCACGCCGCGACTGGTGGTTTCGGCTTCGGCGCTCAGCACCAGCGGCAGGCCCAGCGCGTCAGCGATCAGCTGCGACCAGGACGGCACATGCCGCAGCGCTCCACCGCTGGCGACGATCGTCGGCGTGCCGGGAGCGGCCGTGCGCAGCAGCTCCGCAATACGCGCCCAGCGATAGGTCACGCCTTCCAGCGCCGCGCGCGCAATATCGAGCGCCGAGGTTGTGATCGAGATGCCATTGATCGTCGCGCGAACATCGCCGCGCCAGCCGGGGCCGCGCTCGCCGACAATAAACGGCAGCACCGTTAGGCCGTGGTTGGCGCCTTTGGGATCGTGCAGGTAGCGATCGAGATCGGCGGCTTCGAGCTTGAGCGTTTCCAGCGCCCAGGTCAGCACGTTGCCGCCCTCGCTGGTCGCGCTGCCCAGCAGTGGGCTCCGGCGATCGACACAGTAGCGCCACAGGCCACGCGGAATCTCGGGCTCGCTCGGCAGCAGCATTCGCAGCGCGCCGGTCGTGCCGATGCTGAGCGCGATCCGATCAGAATTGACGCAGCCGCTACCAATGTTGGCCGCCGCGCCATCGGCGACCGCACTAAACCAGGGAACATTCGCCAGCGCCGGCCAGCGCCGCGCCCACTCGTCGCGCAGACCCGAGCAGGCCGTGTCCACATCTGAGAGCGTGCCCAGCTGCTCAGCATCGATCGGCAGCTCGGCCAGCAACTCGGCATCCCAATCAAACGTGGCTCGATTGAGCAGGCCCGACCACGACGCCAGCGAGTAGGTGATCGTCGAGCGGCCGAAGAAGCGCTCGAACAGCACCTCGCCGATGCTGGCCCAGCGCCGTGCTGAGCGGAGTGTCTCGGGCTGTTCAGTTTCCAGCCAGCGGAAGAGCGCCGGCAGATAGCTGGTGCGCAGCAGACAGCCGGTGCGCTTGTTGATCGCGACCTCGTCCAGCTCGTTCTGAAGCGCCACCGCCGCCTGGGCGCTGCGGGTATCGGCGTAGGTGAAGACAGGAGTGCAGGGCGCGCCATCCGCACCAATCCCCGTGATATTGGAGGCGTAGGTTGCGCAGCCCACCGCCGCGATCTGCTGCGCCAGCGGCCCGGCCTGCTCCAGCGCCTGATCGATGCATTTCACGACCCGCGCGACTACCGCCTCGGCGTCGTCGACCGCCGTACCATCCGGCGCGACGATCAGCGCGCTTTTTTCGCGCACCATCGCCACCACACACGCCGAGGAGTCGCAGAGCAGCACGCGAGTCGAGGAGCTGCCGATGTCGAGCACCAGCACAAGCGGCGCGCGCGGCTCAATCTGGATCTGCTCTGAAGATTGATCTTTAGACGACAACCCGACTACCTCCTGGCCTGTGCTTTCCTGCCCAGCTTACGACGCGCGGCGATTGAACCGATAGCCGACGCCGCGCTCGGTATGGATATAGCGCTGGCTATCGTGCTCCGGCTCGATCTTGTTGCGTAGCTTACGAATGCGCACCCACAGCGACTCGGGATCGCCCTCCTCGCCAAAGCCCCAGGCCTTGCGCAGTAGCGTCGCGGTCGGCACGATCGTGTTGGCGTTTTGCATCAGCAGATACAAGATGCGCGCCTCGATCGGCGTCAGCGCCACCTGCTTGCCGTCAACCCACACCAGCCGATGACCGAAGTCGACCGTGAGATGCTCGTCGACGACTACACGCTCGCCGGGATGCAGGCCGCCCTCGTAGTAGCGCGCCAGCAGCCGGTTGACCCGTGCGCGCAAGATCGGATAGCTGAACGGCTTGTTGATATAATCGTCGGCGTGCTCTTCCAGGCCTTTGATCGTCGTCTCTTCGTCGCTGATCGAGGTCAGAATGATCACCGGAATCTCGACCGAGCGTCGCAGCCGGTCGGAGAGCTGAAATCCGGTCATGTCCGGCATCATCAAGTCGAGCACCGCAATATCGGGCCAGCGCTGGTTGACTTTTTCCAGCGCAGTCTCGCCATCCGGCGCCGTCACGACATCGAATCCATCGGCAAGGAAGCTGGCTTCCAACGAGCGTCGCACCACCAGATCGTCATCTGCGATCAACAAACGCCACTTGGTCATCTAATGTACCTTCTAGCGGAATAGTAAAGTAGATCGTTGTGCCAACCCCGAGTTGGCTTTCGGCCCAAATTTGGCCGCCATGAGCGCGCACCACTTCCCGGCAAAAGTTGAGACCAAGCCCCGAGCCGCGCCGCGCACCCTCCTGACGAGCCTGATAAAACCGATCGAAAATGTGTGCTACATCGTCCGGCGCAATACCAACACCTGTATCGCGCACGGTAAACAGTATACTTGGCTCAGTGTCGTGCTGCTTTGCAGTAATATACACGCCGCCTTTGCGCGTAAACTTAATCGCGTTATTGACAACATTCACCAGCACCCGGCTGAGCTTGCGCATATCCGCGACGATCTCGGGCCGCTCCGGCAGATCGATCGACAGCCTGAGCTTGCGCTCGGCGGCAGCGCCCGAAAGCTGATCCAGCACCGAGCCTTTGAGATCGCTCGGCTGAAACGGAACCTTGGTCAGCTCAAGCAGGCCGGTCTCGGCTTTATACACGTCGAGAATATCGTTGATCAGCTCTTCCTGCGCCTCGCAGGCTTTGCGCGCCAGATCAATAAACTCCATGCTGTCGGGATCTTGCGCGCTGACGCCCAGCACATGCAGACAGCCCATAATGCCGGCCAGCGGCGCGCGCAGATCATGGGTCAGCATATGCACGACGTATTCGCGCGAGGCCTCGGCCTGCTTGAGCTGCGTGTATAAGCTGGCATTATAAAGCGCCGAGACTACCTGCGCCGCGACCGAGCTGACCATCGGCAGCTGATCTTCGCGGAAGCGACCGGGCTCGCTGTGCATCAGCGTGAGCACGCCCAGCTCGATATGATTATGGACCAGCGGAATCGCCAGCGCGGTGCGTACCGGGCCGAGCTGACCATCCAGCGGCAGCCAGCGCGTATCGTTGAGCGTATCCGAGACCAGGATCGTCTCACGCGTGCGCAGCGCCATGCCGGCCAGGCCCTGCGCCAGCACCAGCGACGTTTCTTCGGGATCGTCGATCTCCTCGCCGTCGATCAGCGTGGCGATCTTGCGCCAGCTCAGCCTGCGCGGATGCTTGATCAGCACGCTGCCCTGGGTCGCGCCGATCAGATTGACCATCACGTTGAGCGTCTCGCGCACCAGCTGATCGACATCCAGCGTGCTATTGAGCTGCTGGCCGACATAGCACAGCATCTCGTTTTTATCGCGCTCGTTGATCAGCTCGTCCTGCACCTGCTTGAGCCGCAGCAGCGCGCGTACCTTGGCGATCAGCTCGGCGCTCTGGACCGGCTTGGGCAGAAAGTCGTCGGCGCCAACATCCAGGCCGCGAATTTTATCAGTCAGATCCTGCTTAGCCGTGATCAGCATGATCGGGATGTAGATGTCGTGGTTTTTCCGCACATGCTCGATGACTTCGTAGCCGCTCATGCGCGGCATCATCACGTCAAGCAGCACCAGATCAGGCTGTTCCTGCTTGACGACATCCACGGCTTGCAGTCCGTCACTCGCCGTAAGGATCGTATAGCCCTGCGATCGGAGAATCATGCTCAGCAGATCAACGTTATCTTCATGATCATCGACGATTAGAATCCGCGCCGGGTTTTGTGCATTCATGGCCCAATCCTCAGTTTTCCGCGCAGGTGCATGCTACTATCGATCTACGTAACCGCTATGAGCATGAGTCTACCAGCAGTGCAAGTATTATTGTCAGTCGTCGAAGGGTACTGTTGGATTAGCAGATTCCGAAAAGATCGCCCTGCTGGAGCGCAAGATCGCTGTGCCAGCTGGCGCTTGGCCGGTTGCGCTCAGCAATCTCGATCTTGACCGGCGGCAGATCCTGCATGGCAAGGTAGTTGCGAACGATTTTGATGACGCCCTTGGGGTGCTCGTTCGCCTTCTCCGAAAGATGACCCAGCCAGATGTCGCGCTGCCGGCCGTCTTGCCCGATCGCTTCGATCAGCTGCGCGGCTTGCAGGTTCGACAGATGGCCGTAGTCACCCATGATTCGGTGTTTGGTGCTCCAGGGATAGGCCGTCGCCAGCAGCCGCTCACGATCGTGATTGGCCTCGATTACAACCAGATCAGCCTCTTGAAGCGCGGAAACGATGTGCGGCTGAATATGCCCAAAGTCCAGGGCAATGCCAACTGTCCAGCCCTGATGGCGCAACAACACGCCCACTGGCTCGGCGGCATCGTGGGGCAGGGCGAAGCTCCAGACCTCGACATCGCCTACGCTGGTTCCATCCGCATGCAG
>DASWTW010000341.1:0-5795 GCA_036401895.1 Herpetosiphonaceae bacterium
AGACACGGCCCCAGTACCTGCCGCTGCCGGGATCGAGAAATTTGTCGATCGCGCTCCAGTGCGGCACAATCGCTGCAACCAGCGCCAGCGAGATCAGCAGCCCGCCCAGACCGGCCAGCCGTCCCGCGTACAGCGCCGCGATCCGATCGAAGAGCCAGCACGCACCCCAGGCAGCAACCAGCGCCATCCACGGCACGAACGGCACGAAATAGCGCGGCTCGTCGAAGGTGTGCCAGTAGAGGATCAGAAAGACCGTGTATGGAATCAGCGCCGACGCGATCAGGCCGATCAGTCGCCGCTGCCGTCGACCCAGCACCACGAGGCCCAGCAACATCAGCCAGGTCGCGACAATCCCACGATTGCCCTCGTCGGCGGTTCCCAGGCCCAGCAGCTCGCCACGCGGCGGCGCGAAAAACCGCCAGGCATCGCGTGCCTGCTCCGCGATCTTACCCAGCGTGCGATCGAAGCCCCAGCGCAGAATCCAGGAGCGGTCAGGCTTGCCCGGCCCGCCAAACGCTTGATCGTAGATCTTGTAGATGTCTTCCCAGGCATCGCGGCTGGTCCCACGGTAGAACAAGACCCAGGCGTCGTAGGCTTCTGTCGAGAAGAAAGGCTTGTTGAAGACCAGCAGATTGCGCACCAGGTACGGCGATACGACCAGCACCGTCACCGCCGTCCAGACCAGCAGCGGACGCAGCCAGGATCGGAGCGCCCGATTGAAAGGCCCGCCCGCCGCCCGCCGCCGCAGCTCGAAGACCGCCAGCACCCACAGGCCGGCGCCCACCGCGAAGATCGCCGAGCTAGGCTTTTGCAGAATCATCAAGCCGGTGAAGATGCCAGCCAACAACCATCTATGAGAGAACAAACGATCAAAAGAACAAAAGAACAAAGATCTTAATTCCATATATTTCGTTCTTTTTTGTTCCCTTGTTCTCTTGTTTTCTTGCTCTCTTGTTTCTTCCCTAGGTTCTAGGTTCTTAGTTCTAGGTTCTTCTACTCCTCGAAACACCAGCCAGAACGCCGCCATGCTCCACACCACCAGCGCCAGATCGCTGGTCGCGTAGATCGCCAGCCGGAAGAAGAGCAGATTCGTCAGCGTCAGCACCGCGCCGATCAGGCCAACCCGTCGATCCCACAGCCGCGCGCCGATCTGGTAGATCAGCGTCGTCAGCAGCGCCAGCAGCGCGATGTTGGCCAGCCGCGCGGCAAACGGCGTCGGGCCGAGCAGCGCCATCGCGGGCAGCATCAGCAGCGGCTGAAGCAGTGGCCAGGTTTCCTGCGGCCGCGTCACGGAGCCGTTCGGCGCGAGCTGGTAGAACTGCGAGACGTAATCCACGACCCAGCCGCGGCCACGCAGCAGATTCCGCGCAACCACCGCGTTGTCGGCGTAGTCGGCGTGACCGACGAAGGGCAGCCTCGCGATCAGCCAGGCCTCGTAGCCGAGCCAGATCGCGGCGAATACCAGCAGCAGCACCGGCGCGAGACGGCCGAGCAGCAAGCGCCGCCGCAGCGCCAGCACCCACTGCGGCAGCAGCGAGACGCTCACCAGCGCCGCGAGAATTCCGCCGCTGTAGAACGAGAGCTGCGTCAGCAGCGCCGCCACGCGATCCATGCCCGACTGATCAAAGATTGGAGCGTCGACAGTGGACTGAGCGATCAGATGTGGTACGACAATCAGCCCCAGCAAGTACGCGCACGCCACCACGACGACCGCGACCAGGCTCCAGGTCAGCGCGTTGCTGCCACGCAGCCGCCAGAGCAGGCCGCGCGCCAGATCCACCAGCCGTCGCCAGTTGAGCGCGCCCAGCAGCAACGCCAGCGCGATCAGTGTCGCGGGCAGCAGCGCCGCCAGCCAGATCCGCCCCAGCGCCAGCAGCGTCACGCCAAACGTCGCAACGCCCAGGCCGAGCAGCAGCGCCAGCCGTCGCCGTCGTGCCGGAGCCAGCGCCGAGCCGATCGTCAGCGTGGAGGACATCGCCAGCGCCGTCGCCAGCCCGAGCCCACCCACAACCGGCCAGTCGGGGCGCACACCCCAGCCGCTCGCAGCCACCTCGATCGCGTCGAGCCGAATACCTTTGTCGCGTGCATCGGCGTAGGTTGCGGTGTTCGTGAAAGTTGCCGAGCTAAGCAGCGTCAGATCAAGATCGGGGCCGGATTGCAACGCGGCGGGAATCGTGACCGAGAACGGCGCGACAGTATCCGAAATTGGCGTGAAGCTGTCGATCGCCTCTTGATCGATCAGGACAGAAACCGTGGGCTGCTTCGGCTCCTGGCGCACGGTGTCGCTGGGCCAGCCTGCGGCAAAAAACGTTACCTGAAGATCGCGGCCCTGCCCAAGCCCTGGGAGCGAGATAGCGCCCCGGATGCGGCTCCAGCGGCTGCGACCGGGCTGATCCAGCTGATCGACGTGCCAGCGGCCGAGATCGTTTTGCAGCTTGTCCTGCGCCTCGGAGGATTGAAAGAAGAGCTGATCGCCCAGGTTGCCGACATCGATGCGGGTTTGGAACGGCAGCTGGTAGGCCAGCACACCGGCGATCAGCGCCCACAGCACAGGCAACACAAAGAGCGCACTGCCGATTCGCTGGCGGCGTGCGCGGATACGTCGAGCTTGATGTAGCGATACAGCCGGTTGCACAACGCCCGCCATTATACCAGGGCTCCGGCAAGTCGGGTTGTGGTCTGTATGACGCTCATCTGACGCGGCGAACAACGCACGAGGGACGCTCATCCGAACGTCCCTCGCTCTGTGATGCTTGGAAGAAAACGCGCGACTAATCGACGCCCAGGTAGGCCCGCTGCACAACCTCGTTGCGCTGCAAGTTGGAGGCGGTATCGTGGAAAACAATCTCGCCGGTTTGCAGCACATAGCCGGTATGCGCAATCTCCAGCGCCTTGAGCGCGTTCTGCTCCACCAGCAAGATCGTCGTGCCCTGCTGGTTGATGTCTTTGACGATGCTGAAGATCTGATCGACTAGGATCGGCGCGAGGCCCATGCTCGGCTCGTCCAGCAGCAAGATCCGCGGCCGCGACATCAGCGCCCGCCCGATCGCCAGCATCTGCTGCTCGCCGCCGGAGAGCGTGCCGCCCTTCTGCGTGACGCGCTCCTTCAAGCGCGGAAACAGATCGAAGACGCGCTCAAGATCCGAGGCGAACTCGCCGTCGCGTCCGGGCCGCGTGTATGCGCCCATCTCCAGGTTTTCCAGCACCGTCAGACGCGGAAAGATCCGCCGGCCCTCGGGCGACTGCGACAGGCCCAGCTTGACGATCTCGTGCGCGGGAATATTATCGATGCGCTTCCCGTTGAGCAGCACCTGGCCGTGGCGCGGCGTCAGCAGGCCCGAGATCGTGCGCAGCGTGGTAGACTTGCCCGCGCCGTTCGAGCCGATCAGCGTGACGATCTCGCCCTCGTTGACGACCATTGAAAGCCCTTTGAGGGCGTGGATGTTCCCGTAGTAGCTATGGACATCCTGCAATTCGAGCAGTGCCATGTTTATCTCACTTCTGGTTGGGCGTTTGCGGCAGCGCTGGTTGCTGTGAGCCGGCCATCGTCGATTCGTCCGGCGCGTCGTCGTGCATTTGCTCTTCAAGCGCGGCGGCAGCGCCCGCGCCCAGGTACGCTTCGATCACCCGTGGATCGCGGCGAATCTCAAGCGGCGCGCCCTCGGCGATCTTCTTGCCGTAGTCCAGCACGACAATCCGCTCCGAGATCTCCATCACCAGGCTCATATCGTGCTCGATCAGCACCACCGTAATGCCGCGATCGTCGCGCAGCCGCCGGATCAGATCGGTCGCCTCTTCGGTCTCCTGCGGATTCATGCCCGCCGCCGGCTCGTCCAGGAGAATCAGCTTCGGATCGGAGGCCAGCGCCCGCGCGATCTCTAGCCGCCGCTGCTCGCCATACGGCAGGCTGCGCGCCAGATCGTTGCGGCGATGACCCAAACGGACGAAATCCAGCAGCTTGCGCGCCCGATCCTCCGCCTGGCGCTCTTCTTCCTTGAAGCCCCGCGAGTGCAGCAGAATCTGCCAGACACTCGACTTGAGACGGGGATGCATCCCGACGAGCACGTTTTCCAGCACCGTCATGTTATTGAACAGCCGGATATTCTGAAACGTGCGGGTGATGCCCTGCGCGGCAATCTGGTCTGGTCGCAGGCCAACCAGAGACTGTCCATCCAGCGTAATCGTGCCTTCGTCGGGCTGATAGATACCGGTGACAATGTTAAAAAACGTTGTCTTGCCTGCGCCGTTGGGTCCGATCACGCTGATGATGCTGTGCGGATCGACCTCCAACGACACGGCGTTGACCGCCGTCAGACCGCCAAAGCGCTTGGTGATGTGCTGTGCTTCCAACAATGCCACGGCTTGCCTTCCTCGTCTGCCGCATGAGGCCGCGCCTACGCGCTCCTTAGCACGGCTATGACTTCATTCCTATATCAGGATGCACCAGATTTTGCGAATCCTGGGCCATCTGCTCGCCCTCGACGATCTCTTCACGCAGCTCGAAGCGCCGCCGCCGCTCAGGTAAAATCCCTTCCGGCCGGAAGATCGTCATCAGGATCAGCACCAGGCCAAACAGCAAGCGCTGATACGAGACCGGATCGAACCACGACGGGATCGGCAGGCCGGCGTTGCGCCAGATGGTCAGCTGGCTGGCGAAATCAGGCAGCAGGCGCAGATTGAGCAGCGTAATCACGGTCGCGCCAAGAATAACGCCGGGAATGCTGCCCATACCGCCGAGAATCACCATCGCCAGAATACTGATCGAGCGCACCAGGTCGAAGGTCGGCGGGCTGATAAAAAGCTGCTTGGCCGCGAACAGCACGCCCATTGCTCCGGCAAACGATGCGCCGGCGCCGAATGCCAGCAGCTTCATGCGCACCAGCGGCACGCCCATCGCGATCGCGGCGGTTTCGTCTTCGCGGATCGCAGTCCACGCCCGGCCGACGCGCGAGTCGTTGAGCCGACGCGCCACCAGGATCGTCAGCAGCACAATGATGATCGCCAGCGCGTACATGTACAGGCGATACTCGGCGCCGGCACTGGGCTGGAGTCCTACCGCCGTGATCACCGGCTGAAAGAACATAGGCGCCTGGCCGATGCTGGTGATGCCCTGCGCGCCGTTCGTGATATTGACCGGCTTATCCAGGTTATTCGCCAGCAGGCGGATCACCTCGCCGAAGCCGAGCGTCACGATCGCCAGGTAATCGCCGCGCAGACGCAGCACCGGCAGACCCAGCAGCACGCCCGCCAGCGCCGCGATGATCACCGCCAGGATCAAGAAGACGAAGAACCAGCCGCCGCCCAGCGGCAGGGAGCCTTCCGCGCCGGGAAAAATATTCAGAATCTGGCCGGTGCTGAAAATGCCCCACAGGTACGCGCCCAGCGCAAAGAAGGCCACGTAGCCCAGATCGAGCAGGCCCGCAAAGCCGACCACGATGTTGAGGCCCAGCGCCAGCGCAATAAAGATGCCCGCCTGCGTCACAACATCCAGAAAGCCCTGGTTGGCGTTGCCGATGATCGGCATCACAATGCCCAGCACGATTACCCCCAGCACGGCCTTGAGCCAGGTCGGAACCGGGAAATAATAGATCGCCAGGAGCGAGGAAAGAAAGACCAGAAAGGCAATCGTCGAAAAAGGATTCGCCAGTAGCCAGGCGCTCGACAGCAGCACATACAGCGTCACGACCACATACGGCGTGTAGCCTTCGCCCAGCATCGCCGCCAGCCGCTCACGCGTACTGGCTTGAGGTGAGGTTCGTCCGCTTGAAGTCATCGTCTCCCCCTACACCTTCTGC
>DASWTW010000342.1:0-12871 GCA_036401895.1 Herpetosiphonaceae bacterium
GCGAGCCCATCGCCGAGCCCGTCACAGCTGCCGACATTTGATAACTGCCGTGACGACGATGGAGCGAAGAATGCGCCCAACTTTCCCGTGCGGATCGAGTGGGTAGATAAAGACGAGGAGATTGTCTATCTGAAAAACCTGAGCGACGCACCGATCGACATTACTGGCTGGCATATGTGCAGCTTCCGAGGCGCGCAGGAGCACCCCGGCATCAGCGGCACGCTCCCGCCCCACCAGACGATTCTTTTCCCGAATACGGGCGGTAACATCTGGAACAACGACGACAAGGACGATGGCGCCCTGTACAACGCCAGCGGTCAGGCGATCAGCTATTGGAATGACCTGAACAGGTAATCGCTCGGCTAGTTTGCAAGCTCCTGACCAACGCCTGGTATCAGATCCAGGCGTTTGTTGTTGCTTGCCGCGTCGATCGATACGCGCCGCACATGACCGTTATGCGATCTATCAATCGTTGGATCTATTGACTTTGTTACAAACTTCACATATGATGCTTGCATATTTACCCTATGGAAAGAACAGCTAAACAAAGAACAAAGAACAGGGTCTGTACACCGTTGAAAGATATCTTGCACCGTTGTTCTCTGTTCCGTTGTTCTTTGTTCTCCCTTTAGGAGGCATGTATGGCAACCGCCGCCCTGGCTCCATCCCGATTACCCGGACCCCGCCACGTTCCACTGATCGGATGGCGAGCCTACGCGCTACCTTTTTTTCGCGATCCGCTTGGCTATATGTCAAAGCTCAGGCAGGCGTACGGCAATGTCGTAGCCTGGGATGAGCAGAATGCACAGATCGTTTTTGCCTTCGGGCCGGAATATAACCGCCAGCTATTCAGCGATCAGGAGCTATTCTTCTCCGATCCGTTCAACAATCTGCCAGCGCCCGAAGGCTCGGCAATGCTGACGCTGCGCTCGGGCCTGCTCAATATGAACGGCGACAAGCACAAGCAGCAGCGCCGGCTGATGATGCCCGCCTTTCACAAAAAGCAGGTCGAGACCTACCGCGACGATATGGTGATGCTGACGCAGCGCGTGCTCGACGGCTGGTATGTCGGCCAGCCGCTGGATGTCGCCGCCGAGATGCGCAAGCTCACGATGTCGATCGCGACCAAGACGCTGTTTGGGCTGGACGTGCCGCCCAACGCCGAGAGCATCGGCGGCGTAATCAGCCGGATGCTGGAGCTGCTGACCTCGACATCGGTCAATGTGCTGCCGCGCGACCTGCCGGGAACGACCTTCCGCGAAATGCTGGGCGTGGCCGAGCGTTTGGACGCGGGGATCAAAGAGATCATCGCTCGGAAGCGCGCGCAGAGCACGGATAGCGCCGACGTGCTATCGATGCTGATTCATGCCCGCGATGAAGACGGCGCGGCGATGACCGACGTAGAGCTGGTGGCGCAGGCCTACACGCTGTTTGTCGCCGGCCACGAGACAAGCTCCAACGCCCTGACCTGGACGCTCTTCCTGCTCTCGCAGCATCCGCGCATCCTCAACGATCTGCGGGATGAGCTGGCGGCTGTGCTGCACGGCGCGCCGCCCACGATCGAGCAGCTGAGTCAGCTGCCGCTGCTGGAGCGCGTGATCAAAGAAAGTATGCGGCTCCTGCCGCCGGCCAGCTTTGGATCGCGCATCAGCACGGCGCCGTTCAAGCTGGGGCCGTACGATCTGCCCAAACAAACCTCGGTCATCTTCAGCCAGTACGTGACGCATCACATGCCGGAGCTGTACCCGCAGCCTGAGCGCTTCCTGCCCGAGCGCTGGGAGCGGATCGCGCCGTCGCTCTACGAGTACCTGCCGTTCGGCGCGGGACCCCGCATGTGCATCGGCGCGACCTTCGCCATGACCGAGATCAAGATCGTGCTAGCGATAATCCTTCAGCACTACGGGCTGATGCTGGCTCCCAACGCCCGCATCGATCGCTCGATCAAGGTTACGCTGGGCACCAGGCGCGGCATGCCGATGGTCACGCTGCCCGCCAATCGTCCGGTGCCGCGCATCGAGCCACGCGGCGATATTCGCGAGATGGTCGATCTCACCGCCCGCGCCTGAGCCCAGCGCTAACGATTTCTTGCTCACCAGGCAGCGCGATCAGATTACGATCGCGCTGCTTTTATTTGTGGCAACTTTAAAACCGAAGACCAGCCCGCAGGCTGGTCGCGGCGCAAGAATGAGGAATGCTTGAGCTATGGGCGCGGCCAGGCGCAGTGGATGTGCGTGCTGTGGCCGGCATCGCCGGGGCCGAGCACTTCGGTCGCGCCGTTGTCGCGGCAGCGCTGCATGAAGTTGCTGACGTTGGTTGTGCGCGAGCTGAAGCGCGAGCCGTTGATCATGTCCACGTCGAAGGCAACGCCGACATAGTGGCGCGAGGTCGAGCTGTGATCGCCGCCCGCGATCGCGGTCACGCGGTAGGTGTAGCCGTAGGTATTGGCCAGCTTGACCATCGTGTTCAACATCGTCGTGTTGAGGTAGACGCTGGTGCGGCCCACGTCGCTGTACGAGCTGGTCTTAGCCGGCAGGCCGTTGGCAGTATCGACTATGTTCTGCCGCGCCGTCGAGGGCGAGTCTGAGATGCCCGAGACGTGATAGGTCAGCAGGGTGATGCGGCTGCTGTCGCGGATCGTCGCCGCGAGCTGAGCGCGCGAGGTACCGCCGCCCGAGCTGCCCGAGGTCAGCGACGACCAGGTCGCCGGGCCGATGCTGCCATCAACAACCAGCCCATGCTTGCTCTGGTAGTCGCGGGTTGCGCTATCAGTGGCCGGGCCGAACGAGCCATCGACGGCCAGGTTATAGCCATACTTGTTCAGCTGGCGCTGTGCGCCTTTCACGGCCTCGCCTGAGCTGCCGGATTTCACGACGATAATGAGTGCTTCCCAGGTGTTGGGACCGACAACGCCGTCAACAGCCAAGCCCTTGGACGACTGAAAGCTCTTGACTTTGCTTTCGGTTGTAGGACCGAAGCTTCCATCAGCCGTCAGTGTAAAGCCGCGCGCGTTGAGCAAGTGCTGAATAGTATATACATTCGGCCCCGAGTCGCCGACGCTTTCGATCGGCCACGACAGGGCAAAAGATGCTGTAGGGCTGCCCAGCAGCGCGAAGAGCGCGAACGCCAGAGCGGCGTACCAGATCCGACGCATGAGAAACCTCCGATAATAGAACTCTGTAGATCGAGGGTGGGAAAGCTGCGGCGAGACAGAAGCCTGGACTTCTGTCTCGCCTGATCACATTTAGCAGTCGTACGAGGCGTTCGGGTGGCCCTTTTCGCAGTAGCGGATATGCAGATGGTTGTCGTGGTTGGCGTACTGCGTGGTCAGACCTTCGCTGATCAGCTGCGGATCGTTGAAGTAGATGAACTTGATGTGGCCGGGCGCGGTGTTGCGGATCGCCTGGACCAGCTGGCGCGTAGCGGCGCGGTCATAGGTCGAGGACTGCCAGGTGATGCGGCCATTGGTACACTGGCCGTTGTCGGTGCGGATCGGCCACACATCTACGTCGAGACCAACCTCGTGGCTGGCATGGCCTGCAATATCGCCGCCGTGCTCGAAGCTGATGTCGCCCAGCGGCACGCGGCCCTGGCCGGTGCCAAGGAACTGGTTAGCGGCCGCCTCAAGCTGACCGATCGCCGCGCCGGTGCCCCAGTTGGCGGTGCCGTTGCCGTCAGGATTCTGATCGCAGATCGCGCTGCCGAAGGTCGGGTAGTCGTAGTGCCAGAGCAGGTTCTTCCAGGTCGTCGGGCCGACCACGCCGTCAGAGGTGATGCCGGCGTGAGACTGGAAGCTGCGCACGGCTGCCTCGGTTCCAGAGCCGAAGTTGCCGTCGACACTCAGACCGGCGCTGCGCTTCTCGTTGAGCTGCATTTGCAGCGCGCGCACGGCGTTGCCGGTGCTGCCGTTGCGGATCGTTGGCAGGAGCGCGCCCCAGGTCGCCGGTCCAACCACTCCATCGACGGTCAAGCCTCGGGATGACTGGAAGTTGCGTACGGCGGTGTTCGTGCCGGAGCCGAAGATACCGTCGGCGCCGATGTTGAGCAGGTACTGGATCACTTTCACGTCGACGCCGCGATTACCCTGGCTTTGCGTCGGGAAAGCTGCGCTGCTGAACGCCTGCGCGGGCATGGTGCTGCTGAGGGCGACCAGACCCAGCACTGCCAGGATCAAGAGCCGCTGGTGGGCCGAGCGAAGAAACGGACGAGCCATGTGGATTCCTCCAAATATTTGTTCGGGGGGCAGGCTCCAGGATCGGAGAAGGATAACGGCAATCGACGAGCGGCCACGACCAACCACGATCGCAGCCGCTCCGGTGCTAGCTTACAAGCGCGTTCCAGGTGTTCTTGCCGACCACGCCGTCTGCCGTCAGGCCGCGCGAAGTCTGGAAGCTCTTAACGGCGGTCTCGGTGCCGCTGCCGAAGTTGCCGTCGATCGTCAGGCTGTAGCCTTTGGAGACGAGCTGGCTTTGCACGCCCTTGACCGCTTCGTTGATGTCGCCGCGCCGCACGGTCATGATCAGCACCTCCCAGGTTGCCGCGCCGACCACGCCATCAGACGTGAGATTCTGTGCGGTCTGAAAGCTCTTGACGGCGGTCTCAGTGCCGGTGCCAAAGATGCCGTCGGGCGTCAGCGTGTAGCTGCGGGCGCGCAGCAGATACTGAACGGTCTTAACGCGCTCGCCGCTCTGGCCGCGCTGCACAATCGGCCACACGATCGGGTTGCCGCCGCCGTCGCCGATGCGCGCCGCGACATCGCTGCGCAGCCTGGGCAGCATGGCGTAGAGCTGATCGCCGGGGCACTGTGTGGCGTTGAAATCGCGGTGGCCGTAGATCTCGCGGCTGGGAATGTTGTACTGCTGGCAGATATAGGCGCACAGCGCGACCAGCTGGTTGTAGAGCGCCTGCGGCGGCGTGGCCGAGGTGTAGGTGCCCTCGTTCTCGATGCCGATCGCGACATCGTTCTGGCCGTCGCAGTGAGCGCCGCGCACATGCTGCGTGCCGACGCGCAGCACCTCAAGGCTGCGGTGACGTCCTTCCATCACATAGCCGCCCCGGCTGATCGTGAACTGCTGTCCGGTATCGATCCAGCCCCGGTTGAAATGGCTCTGCTGGCAGTTGCGCGCCATCTGGTAGGCGTGCGCCAGCGAGTAGTCGGTGCTGTTGGCGTTGGCCATGTGATGGACCAGAATTTTATTCGGCTTGGTCGACAGCACCGTGATCGGCTCGGTAGGCTGCGCGGCGCCCCAGGTGTCGCAGTTGGCGATCGTGGGCGAGGCGACGGCTGCTTCGATCACGGGAGCGAAGCGCAGCTCCAGCCCGCCGACGAGGATGCTGGTTCCCACTCCAAGCGCGGCCTTGAGGAACGAACGACGCGGAACAGCGTCCTGCGACTCTGACATACATAGCTCCATAGCGCTGAATAATTAAAAGTGAGTGGTACGAGCAGGTAGCTGCGTGAAACGCTCTTCATCCGCTGACTGCGTGGCCAAGGAGGTCGTGGTGCTCGCCGGAGCTGAGCACCGCAGGCTCACGCCATCTGTACGAGCTCCACACCGAAGCGCCGATCAAGGGGAACCTTTATACTCGTAAAACCATTAAAAATAGTATAAAGGGTTTTTCGTAAAATGATCTAAACAATTTTCGATTTAACCTCAACAAAAGCTTGAAAAGATCTTTAAAAAATCTTAAAATAAGGTAACGTACGGGTGCTAGCGTTGGGCAGCGCGTCCACGCTAGATCAGCCCAGAGTTACCGACTGCGGCAGATGTTGACCTCGTCGCACGTCTAACTTACCAGCCATGTGATCCGCGCAATCCGCCCTTGCCATCCGTGGCGATCGAGTTGCGCTGATCTGCCGGAATGCAAGCTCCTGGCGATCCGCTCCGGCAGAGCGCAGCTTCCATTCCGCCGTGTCACTCACCGCATACCGGACGCGAGCCAACCAGGTGTTGGACAAGGAGCAGTCTATGGTATCTCGACAGCAACGTATTCTCATCGCCGAGCCGAATCCCGCGCTCTACGTCTTGCTGAGCCGGCGTCTGGAGTCGCAGGGCTTTCGTGTTCTGCGTGCCGGCGATGGCCTACAAGCGCTGACGATCTGGGAGCAAGAATCGATCGATCTGCTGATTCTTGCGCTGCGCCTGCCCCATGTCGACGGCATGGAGATCTGTCGCCAGATTCGCCAGTGCTCCATGATTCCGCTGATGATCATCGCCGACTCCGGCGCTGCCGCCGATAAAATTGCTGCGCTCCGGCTGGGCGCGGACGAGTATCTCACGACGCCGATCAACGAGGAAGAGCTGCTGGCGCGTGTCGAAACGCTGTTGCGGCGCAAGGGAAACTATGAGCGGCGTGTCCAAACCGATGTCGTGCGCTGCGATAGCCTGGAGATCGACTTTCAAAATCACCGGCTGCTGCGCGACAGTCAGGAGGTGCGTCTCACGCCGACCGAGTGGGCGCTGGTGCGTGAGCTGGTGCATCACGCCGGCAACGTGCTCACGCATCGCATTCTGCTTCAGCGCGTGTGGGGCGATGCCTACGGCGAGGAAAGCAGCTATCTGCACTCCTATATCCGCCGCCTGCGCTGTAAGCTGGAGCACGATCCGTCGCAGCCGCGCTATCTGCTGACCGAGCCTGGCATCGGCTATCGCTTCGTGCTGCCCAGGCAGGAGCCGCCGCCCGTCGAAAAGCCACTCGCCGCTCCCGCGCTGGCCGCACCGCACCCACGCCCACACAATCTGCCATCGCCGGCAACGTTTTTGATCGGTCGTGAGGCAGAGGTTGCGGCGGCCTGCGAGCTGCTGCTGCGGCCCGGCGTTCGGCTGCTGACGCTGACCGGCCCCGGCGGCGCCGGCAAGTCGCGGCTGAGCTTGCAGATTGCCACCGAGACGCTGCCTGACTTCCAGCATGGCGCGACGTTTGTGGCGCTGGCGCTGGTACGCGATCCGGCGCTGGTTGTTTCGGCGATCGCGCAGGCGCTGGCCATCAAAGAGATTCCCGGCCAGCCGCTGATCGAGACGCTCAAAAGCTACCTGCGCGATCAGCAGCGGCTGCTGGTGCTGGACAACTTCGAGCAAGTTGTGGCGGCGGCTCCGATCGTCGGCGAGCTGCTGGCCGCCGCGCCGCAGATCAAGATGCTGATCACCAGCCGGGCCTCGTTGCGGATCTACGGCGAGCACGAAGCGCCCGTACCGCCGCTGCGACTACCGGATCTGTCTTCGCCCAGCTTGCCCGACCTTGCCCGGTCGCCGGCGGTGGCGCTGTTTGTCGAGCGTGCCCGCGCCGTCAAGTACGATTTCAGGCTCAGCGAGGACAACGCCGCAGCTGTGGCCGAGATCTGCGTGCGCCTGGATGGCCTGCCGCTGGCGATCGAGCTGGCGGCGGCGCGCGTCAAATGTCTTTCGCCGCAGGCCATGCTGCCGCGTCTCAATAAATCATTGAAGCTGCTGACCGGCGGGCCAAAAGATCTGCCCGAGCGGCATCAAACTCTGCGCTCCACGATCGATTGGAGCTACGATCTGCTGAGCCCCGAGGAGCAGGCGCTGTTTATGCGGCTCAGTGTGTTTGCCGGCGGCGGCGCGCTGGAAGCCGTCGAGAGCGTGTGCAGCGTTTGTGAAAGCTGCGCCCATGCTGACGCGCTCGATGTGCTCGACGGTCTGTCCTCGCTGGTCGATAAAAGCGTGCTGCGCCAGGAGGAAGGCCCGGACGGCGAGCCGTACTTTGTGATGCTCGAAACGATCCGTGAGTACGCGCAGGAGCGGCTGGCGCTCGCCGGCGAGGAAGCGGCGCTACGTCAGGCGCACGCCGACTATTATCTCCAGCTGGCGGAGCAGGCGGAGCCGGAGCTGAAAGGCGCGCAGCAGGTGAACTGGCTCGAACGGCTGGAGCGGGCGCACAGCAATCTGCGGGCGGCGCTGAGCTGGTCGATCGACTCGCGACAGCCGGCGATGACGACGCGCCTGTGTGTTGCGCTCTACCGCTTCTGGTACGCACACGGCCACTTTGCCGAAGGGCGGCGCTGGCTCGATCTGGCGCTGGGACAGCCCGAAAAGGTTGCGCAGGCCGTGCGCGCCCGCGCGCTGTGCGGCGCCGGTGTGCTGGCCTTCAGCCAGGACGATTACGACCAGGCGCGCGAATATTTCGCCGAAAGTCTGGCGCTTCAGCGAGTCCTGGGCGATAAAGAGTGCATCGCGCACTCGCTGACTAACCTTGGCCTGGTCGCCTACTGGCAGGGCGACTATCCGCAGACGGTGGCGCAGCTGGAAGAGGCGCTGGGATTGTTCCGGCAGATTCAAGACAAGTACGGCATCGCCAGCGCGCTGCAATACATGGCGATGGCGGTGCTCAACGAGGGCGATTCCGAGCGTGCCACGCCGCTGATCGAGAAAAGCCTGGGTCTGTTCCAGGAGCTGGATCACAAGATCGGGATTGCGACGGCGATGAACTTCCAGGGCCGTGGCGCGCTCTTTCGCGGGGCGTATCCCGAGGCCGTGCAGATCTTTGAGCAAAGTCTTACGCTGCTGCAAACGCTGGGCAACAAATCCGGCATCGCACGCTCGATGACCTACCTGGGCCGGGTTGCGCTTTCCCACGGCGATTATGAGCGGGCTGCGCTGCTGCTTGAGGAAAGTCTCGAGCTGTTCCGCAGCGTCGGCGATCGCGAGGGCATAGCGACGACGCTTGAGGGGCTGGCGGGGCTGGCCGTGGCGCAGGGCCAGGCGGTGCGCGCCGCGCAGCTCGGCGGTGCGGCCGAGGCACTGCGTGACGCGATCAACTCGCCGCTACAGCCCGTCGACCGGCCCTACTACGACTCGATGGTGGCGCATGTGCGCACGCAGATGGAGGAGGGCGTGTTCACGGCAGCCTGGGCGGCCGGCCGGGTGATGGCGGTGTAATACCTGAGACACACCTCGAATCGTGGCACTAAATATGCTAATGCTCATTCTTGCAGATCTGCCTGGCTGTGTATCAAGCACACGCCACCGGCAGTAGCACCTAAAGATATTCGCCATCAACCCGGTAGCAACAATGCGACCTTGAGCGGCGAGTACGCGACCCGGCAAGCTTTTTCATGATCTGAACGTCTCAACAATCTGTCCGCAGTGATGCAGCAGACCGGCGTGCATATCGCCGGTTTTAGCTTGTCGGGCCGCGCGTAGAGACGAGGTATGACCATGCGAATTGCACAAATCGCGCCGTTGTTCGAGAGCGTTCCACCGCAGCTTTATGGCGGTACCGAGCGCGTCGTGTATGCCGTTACCGAGCATCTGGTACGGCGCGGCCATGATGTGACGCTGTTTGCCAGCGGCGATTCCCAGACCTCAGCCAGGCTCGTGCCGATGTGGCCGTGCGCCAGCCGGCTCGATCCGCACTCGATCGATCCGATGGCCGCGCAGGTAGCGATGCTGGAATATGTTGTGCAGCGCGCCCACAGCTTCGACGTCATCCATTCCCACGTCGACTACTATACCTTTCCGTTTGTGCGCCGCACCACAACACCGATTGTGACGACGCTGCATGGCCGGCTGGATATTCCCGAGCTACAGCCGATCTTCCGGCTCTACGGCAATGTGCCGGTCGTCAGCATCAGCAACAGCCAGCGCGAGCCGCTGCGCGATCTGGCGGTCAACTGGGCGGCAACCGTGTACAACGGCATCTTCATGGAGCCTTTCACTTTCGGCGCGCAGCCGGGAAGCTATCTCGTGTTTTTGGGGCGGATCTGTCCCGAGAAGCGGCCGGATCGCGCGGTGGAGATCGCCCGAGCGAGTGGAATGCCGCTCAAGGTGGCGGCCAAGATCGATAAAGTCGATCGTGAGTACTACGAGACCACGATCGCGCCGCTGTTTGAAGATCCGCTGGTCGAGTATATCGGCGAGGTCGACGAGCAGGCCAAGGCTGCGCTGCTGCGCGATGCCTACGCGCTGCTCTTCCCGATCGACTGGCGCGAGCCGTTTGGCCTGACGATGGTCGAGGCGCTGGCGTGCGGCACGCCCGTGATCGCGATGCGCGGCGGCTCAGTCGAAGAGGTGCTGGTGCATGGTGAGACCGGCTTTATCTGCGATACGCTGGACGAGATGATCGCCAGCGTGCCGCGCGTCGTCGAGCTGGATCGTCGTCGCTGCCGGGAGCGCGTGGATGCGCATTTCTCCGCCGATGTGATGGCGGCGCACTACGAGGAAGTTTATGAACAGCTGCTGGTCCAGCGCAGCCAGCCGCTGATCACGCCCGTGCTCACGAGCCGATCGGTGGGCCTGGGCTAGATCTCCAGCTTTGTCTAACATAACGCAGCCCCGGATCGTTAAGCTCGATCTGGGGCTGCATGGTCAGATGATGAACCTGTAGGGGCGTGATTCATCACGCTCTGGATACGCCTGGAGCAATTATGGTGCGCGCACGCCCAGCACAACAGTTGCGCCGCGTGGAACCAGCTTGCCTGGCGCGTCGATCGGAATGCCGTCAGCCGTGGCGCTTACAACCTCATTCGGCTGGAAGCTGTTGAAGTTGGGCAGCCGATCCGGTCCCTGCTCGTCGACGGCGGCGATACGAAAGCCCGCCGATGCAATCTGCCGCTGTGCGTCGTCCAGCAGCGTGCCATTGGCGACCACATCCGGGAAGGCCACGACATCGCCGGCGCTGATCGCCAGCGTGATCGTCGCGCCGCGATCCAGCCGTGCCCCGGCCTGCGGATTCTGGCTGATTACAAAGCCTTCCTGAACATTGATGCTTGGCTGCGGCTGAAGCTGGACGACAAAGCCGGCGGCTTGGAGCGCGCTCTGAGCATCCTGCGCCGGGCGCTGCACCACGTTCGGCACCTCGACGACCTCCGGACCCAGGCTGACGACGATCGTGATCTCGGAGCCGACCGGCACCTCCGTACCCTCGGGCGGATCTTGAACAATCACCGTGCCTGCCGGAGCCGGATCGAAGCGCGGCTGGAGCGCGGGATCGTCGGGGTTGGCGCGGCGCACCAGGCCCAGCTGATTCAGCTGATCGACCACGGCGCGCTCGGGCTGGCCCACAAAGTTGGGCAGCGCAACCGTTTGAACGGCGGTGCCCGTCGGCTGAGCGGTGGCGGTTGGCTGGGGCGTGGCAGTTCCCGCAACGCTGGTCACCGCCGGCGGCTGTCCGCCGGTCGCCGGGAAGAAGTCCGACCAGTCGGTGTTGAAGGCGAACCAGGTCAGCGTGAGCACGCCGCCCAGCAAGAGCAGACCGATCAGCAGCGTGCCGAAGCTGCCGCCGCGCTCCCGTGGCGGCGCAATACTTGGCGGCGGTGGCGGCGCGTACTGCGGGCGCTGCGCCTGACGACGCTGCGGCTGCGGTATTGGTGCCTGATTGACCGTCGTGGCGTCGGGATCGAGGCGGCGCGGCGTTGGCTGAGCGGTGCGCTGCGCCGGCTGTCGCGGCGCTGGGTTGAGCGGCACGGCAACCGTCTGCTGCATCCGTCCGCTGCGGAAATCGCGCAGCTCCTGAGCAAACTGCGCGGCGCTGCCCGGACGCTGGCCGGGATCTTTGGCGATCGCCCGTAGCACCAGCGCGTCCAGCGTGGGCGGGAGCGACGGGTTGAGCTGGCGCAGCGATGGCGGCGCGTTCTGAATATGTTGCAGCGCGACGGCCATCGGCGTATCGGCGACAAACGGCAGCCGGCCGGTGAGCATCTCGAAGAGCACCATGCCCAGGCTATAAATATCCGACTGCGGCGTGGCAGCCAGGCCCTGCGCCTGCTCCGGCGAAATATAATCGGCGGTGCCGAAGGTCATACCCGCCTGTGTCACCGCCGTCGAAAGATGCGACTTGGCGATGCCGAAATCGGTGATGCGGATCTGTCCGGTAGGCGTGATCAGAATATTCTGCGGCTTGACATCGCGGTGGATCAGGCCGCGCCGGTGGGCGTAATCCAGCCCCTCGGCTGCCTGCTCGATGATTTGCAGCGCGGTGTCGGGCGAGATCGGCGCCTCGTTATCGATCATGGCCTTGAGATCCTGCCCCTCGATCAGCTCCATGACGATATAGTTGAGATCGCCGTCCTGGCCGACATCGTACACATCTACGATGTTGGGATGCGACGACAGGCTCGCCGCCGACATCGCCTCGTGGGCAAAGCGCTGCAAGAACTCGTCGTCGGCCGCGTAGTAGTTGTGAAGTATCTTAATCGCCACCGCGCGTCCGAGCCGTAAGTCGCGACCGCGATACACGGTTGCCATGCCGCCCTGCCCGAGCGGGCCGATTAACTCATAGCGTCCGTTAAGCACTCGTTGTTGCATGTTGCTCGTTCAGTTCCCCCACTGTCTCAAGCGTCGCGGCTGTGTCGGCCGCGCCCGCGCTGCTGTGCATGGTACTGTGTTTAGCGCTCAAACACAAGTGCTGCTCTGCGCATACGCCGGGCGACCGCTCGGGCGATCAGGAGTCCCAGACAAAAATCGCCTCGTGCGCCGGCTCCTCGGGCAGCTTATGCAGATACGCGTGCAGCTGCGGCAGATGCACAATATCGTCGCGATTATAGCGCAGCAGCAGCTCCAGCGCGGCCGTATCGCCATAGGTCTCGTAGCGGTGCCAGAGCCGGGGCGCGTCCCAGCCGCTCATGCCGGCGGTGCTGCGCGCGATGCCCAGCTGGATCTCGACCTTTTTCAGGCCGCCTTTCAGCCCTTGCTTCCAGCAGTCGCGCATCAAATCATGATGGCGAAAATCCTGCTTAAGATCTACATGCATCCGGCGACGAATCACAGGCAGATCAAAGCCGCCGCCGTTGTAGGTATAGATCGTCTGCACGCCCTCTAGCGCGCGGTACAGGTTCAGATCGTTGACGCCGCCGCCGACCAGCTGGTAGGTGCCGCTGTCGGGCCGGTAGATTCCGATCACGGTGATCGAGCCGTCA
>DASWTW010000343.1:0-13432 GCA_036401895.1 Herpetosiphonaceae bacterium
CTGCTCCCAGGACTTCAGAGCGGCAGCAGGCCCTCGGTGAGCAGAGCCAGCTCGGCCTGCGCGGCGTCCCGCGCCTGGGCATCGTCATGCAGGCCGGGAAAGCCGCCATACCGGAACGCTAGCCGCAGGTAATCCACAAAATACATCCCGTTCCACTGATCGTCGGAGATCAGCCGCGCATCCAGAGCGGCCGTCGGCAAGGGCAGCGCCAGAGCCGCACCACCGCTATAGCCGCTTTTGTGGCACTCGTCGGGAGCGATCTCGAAACGATCCGGCGGCGTATCGTCATCCTCAGCCAAAGCAGCCAGCTCCTCAGCCGAGCTGAAGCAGGCAACAAAGAGCGGGCAGCCAAACGGGCCTTGCTCGGCCTCTGGCGCATCGTCCACGTAGCGACTCAGCTTCGGATGAATGCCGCACAGGTCGACTTCGCCCACGATCGCAAACCATGCCTCCAGCACCAGCGGCAGCGGCCCATAGCGCTCCTGGATCGCCGCAACCTGCGCTTCCAGCTCCGCATCGGGCTTTCTCCACACCGGATCAACCGGCGGTGCTAGCGCAGGATCAGGCAGTCTTTGCTCGGCCCGCCACTGTGCAGCTTGCTGTTTAAAATTTTCGACGATCTGCGGATACTGGTGTGCCATGTGCGCCGCGAGCTGGTCGAGCTGGGCGCGCAGCTCCGGCGGTACCTGGTAGCCCAGCTGCTCCTGCGCTTGCGCCAGCGTGCGCTCGACGATCTGAGTCGGGTTGAACTCTGGACGCGGCAGGTCGCTCACGAAGCGGTAGCCCAGCGTGCGTAGCCGCTCTACTATCAGGCCGATGTTATGCTGAGCGCGCCGCATCATCTCCTGCACAACAGCCTGCGCGTCGCCAGCGATCGGCTCCTCCCGAATAGCCGGGCCGATCGCCAGCAGCTCCTGAACAACACGTTCGTGCTCGCCAGCCAGATAGGCGGCAAGATACGTCGATGTAGACATAGGTTTCCTTACCGAGATCTCGATCTGAGGAAATGTCTTAGTATAGCGAACGAGGCGCTGGTAGCCCAACGCCAGGTGTACAGTTTGTATGTGGCCGTTTGGGTGCGGCCGAACGATGATGCAGCGCGAGCAGCCAATGATGGCTTGAACAGGCGCGGGCGACCACGCGTGCGGCACGGAGTCGCCCAACGTCCCACAGCCACGTTCACGGAACGATCACGGTCCGTACATCGCTCCCGAACTGTTCAAGATCGTCCATGACCCGGTTGATCGCGTCGGCATCCAGGGGCACCGTACGCGTGACGGCCTGTGACAAATCGAGCTTTCCACGGCGCGTCAGCTCCAGCAGCAGCGGCAGCTCATGCAGCAGATGGTCCATCGTGCCGATCACTTCGGCCTCTTTTCCCAGCACCTCGCGATAGGTGTCCAGCTCCAGCAGCTGACCGCTGACGCCGGCGATCACCGCGCGGCCCAGCGGCGCCAGCACCTGCACCGCCTGTCTCATCGTCTGGGGCAGGCCGATGACTTCCAGAGCTACATCAACCCCTTGCCCGTGCGTCAGCTCACGAATCGCCGCGACCGGATCGCTTGCTCGGGCATCGATCGGAATCGCCCCATAGTCGGCAGCCAGCTTGAGCTTGTCCGGGTTAATATCGACGGCGTACACATCCAGCGCGCCAAAGGCGTACGCCAGCTGGATCGCCGACACGCCCAGGCCGCCGATCCCAAAGACGGCAGCGGTCTCACCACCTTTGAGCCGCGACTTGCGCAAGGCGTGGAAAGCCGTCGCCGAGGAGCACATCAGGATCGCGCCGTGCTCAAAGGGGATCTCGTCCGGCAGCAGCACAACATTGCGCTCGGGAACCGCGACATATTCGGCATAGCCGCCATCGACAAAGCGTCCGATCATGGAGCCCTGCGTGCAAAACTGTTCCGCACCCGCGCGGCAGTAGACGCACTCACCGCAGCTGAGGACATAGTGAACACAAACGCGACTCCCAACCGCAACCGACGCTACGCCGCCGCCGATCTGCTCCACGACGCCCGCGATCTCGTGTCCCAGCGTCTTGGGAACGGGCGGCTCCGACGCGGTCGCCGCGCGGTAGTGGACATCGCTGTGGCAAATACCGGCGGCGCGAACACGCACCAGCACATCGTTAGCTCCGAGCGTGGGATCCGGGACTTCGTGCATCTCAAGCGGGCGATGTGCCGCGACCAGACGAACTGCTTTCATATAACGATTCTCCTTTGAAACTGCGTCGGTCCAGTATACAGGCATGTCGCTCACGGGCAACTCGTGGGTGGCATCGGCCTGCTGTGCGCACAATTCAGCCTGAGCGGTATAGCAGACTCGCGGTGGTGCGCGCTCAGAGTTAGAATGGTTGGGATAGGCCGTAAGACGATCGCCGGCGGCGTGGACAAGCCGGGTGGCCTGCTGCGCAGCAGTGGGCGCGTCACGTGAGAGGTGCAGCGTGCGAAAAAATACAACCAAGGCCAAGCTCAAGGCGGGAGAAACGGTGTTCGGGTGTTTCGTGCGCTACCCCAGCGCAACGCTGATCGACGTGTTGGGCTACCAGGGCTGGGATTTCATCGTGTTTGACGCCGAGCACGGCACCATCGAGCCGCGAGATTGTGAGGATATGGTCCGCGCGGCTGAGCTTCACGGTGTAACGCCGATCGTTCGCGTGACGACCAACACGCCGCCGGTGATCCTGCGCTTTATGGATACCGGCGCGCACGGCCTGCATGTGCCGTGGGTCAACTCGCTGGATGAGACCGAGGCGGCGGTCAGGGCGGTTAAGTATCATCCACGCGGAGCGCGCGGCCTGGCCGGCGTGCGGGCGGCCGACTACGGCCAGCTGATACCGTTCCAGGAGTATGTCCAGCAGGCCAACGCGGAAACTCTGGTGGTCATCCACATCGAGACGGCTGAGGCGATCGAGCAGCTGGAGCGCATGGTAACAGTCGACGGTGTTGATGTGTTTTTTATCGGCCCGACCGATCTGTCGCATTCCCTGGGAGTGCCCGGACAGCCGCAGCATCCCGTGGTGCAGGCTGCCATGCAGCGCGTCATCGATACGGTTGCGGAGTCGCAGGCAGCTCTCGGCATCATGGTGCCAAACCTGGAAGCCGCGCAAGCCTGGCGCGCACGCGGGGCGCAATACATAACGATTGTGCTTGAGTCGCTGCTCACTCCGGCGGCACGCGCCTACCTTCATGGCGTGCGGTAGCGCCCGATGCCTGCGTCCATCCCGGCCGGCGATCAGCGCGTGACGGGAATGGTGGTTCCGAGGTGGGCGGGCGCTGATGCCTCACCTCCGTGTCACAAGGAGAAGCTTATGAGTACCGTGGATGTAATCCGGCATGTACGACTTTCCAGTGTACGGCTGCCGCTGGCGGTTCCGATCAGCGACGCGAAGGTCTTCACCGGACGGCAGAAACCGATGACTGAGGTCATGTTTCTCTTCGTCGAGATCGCCACTGAGCAGGGCCACAGCGGGATCGGCTTCAGCTACTCCAAGCGAGCGGGCGGGCCGGCTCAGTACGCCCATGCCAAGGAAGTAGCCGCAGGAATCATCGGCGAAGATCCCAACGACATCGGCAAAATCTACACTAAGCTGCTCTGGGCCGGTGCCTCCGTGGGCCGCTCCGGTCTGGCCACGCAGGCGCTAGCCGCCATCGACATCGCGCTCTACGACCTCAAAGCCAAACGCGCCGGCCTGTCCCTGGCCAAATTCCTGGGCGCCTATCGTGACTCCGTCCGCACATACAACACATCGGGCGGCTTTCTGAACGCGTCCCTGGACGAGGTCAAGGCGCGCGCGAGTGAGCTGCTGGAGGCAGGCATCGGCGGCATCAAGATCAAGGTCGGGCTGCCGGACTCGGCTGAGGATCTGCGCCGTGTCAGCGCGATCCGTGAGCATATCGGCTGGGAGGTTCCGCTGATGGTGGATGCCAATCAGCAATGGGATCGCGCTACGGCTCTGCGCATGGGTCGCCGGCTGGAGGAGTTCAACCTGGTTTGGATCGAAGAGCCGCTGGACGCCTACGACTTCGAAGGCCACGCCCATCTGGCCAGGCTGCTGGACACGCCGATCGCCACTGGTGAGATGCTGGCCTCGGTCGGCGAGCACAAAAGCCTGATCAGCGCCAACAGCTGCGACATCATCCAGCCGGATGCGCCGCGCGTCGGCGGCATTACCCAGTTTCTGCGTCTGGCAGCTCTGGCGGACGAGCGCGGCCTAGATCTGGCGCCGCACTTCGCTATGGAGATCCACCTGCACCTGGCCGCCGCCTATCCACGCGAGCCGTGGGTAGAGCACTTCGACTGGTTGGACCCGCTGTTCAACGAGCGGCTGGAAATCAAGAGCGGCCGCATGCTCGTGCCGGATCGACCGGGGCTCGGCGTAACCCTGAGCGAGCAGGCCCGTGCCTGGACCATCGAAGCGATCGAGTTCGGCGCGAAGCCGTGAGCCACCAGGAGCCGGGCCTTAAGGCAGAGAGCCGCTCCCGAAGATCGGGCGGCGGCTCTCTGGACCGGAGCGAGACGCGGGAATTACCTAAGCTTTGGTCGCCTCGATCAAAATGCAGTGGGGCATAGTGAGATAGTTCTGCCAGTGCTCCGCTCCGTAGGTTGCAACCGCCTCGGGAATGATCTCCGGCTGCGAGATACGGATGTCCGAGAGTCCGGCCTGCTCAAGCGCCTGGGTAAGCGCCGCTGTCGAGTAGTAGTACACAGTCAGCTCGTCGCTGGTAAAATCGCCGACGCGCACGCGAAACGTCAACGGCTCGCCGTCGGCTAAAGTCTCCTGTTCGGGCTTGGCGTTGAGGAGCAGCCCATAGTGCGCATAGTAGTCGGTCTCACGTGAAAGATCCGGGCTCAGCTGGTAGGTAACAAAGCGGCTGCCCGGCTTGAGATGATCCGCGATCTCCTGGCACATGGCGCGCAGCTGGTCCAGGCTGTCGGCGTAGTGGAGCAGATACACGGCAACCACCAGATCAAACTGCTCATCGAGCGGCAGGTCGGCGGCGCTGCCCTGAAGATAGGTGATGCCAAGCGGGTGCTCTTCTTCAATCGCCTGCGCCTGGGCGATCTGCCCCTCGGAGATGTCGACGCCTACCACGCGGGCCGCGCCGAGCTGGCGCAGCTTGCGGCTGTAGACGCCGGTACCACACGCCAGATCCAGCACCGAGAGGCCCCGAACATCGCCGACCAGCCGCAGCACCGATGGTGCCTCGATACTCGGCCGGTAGGGCAGGGCAAAAAACAATGAGTCGTACTCGTCCGCGATTCGATCGTACTGGGAATCCATGCGTCCTCCTGCAACAAGAATGAATGGCTGCGGCGTTGGATGACGATGAATCATCCAGTGCGGGGCTACGCCGCTACTCGTCTGGGCGGCAGATAAATGCTAAAGCGTGTCTCGCTTTGAAGTAAGACACTATGCGGCGCTCGCTGGTCGGCCGGTGGAACTAGCCCCAGGCGATCGAGGAGCGGAAACTGCGCGTGGTTGCACTGCGCAATCGTCGGATTGAGCTGATCATGCCAGATCGTGTAGCTGCCGAGCGCGCCATCCCGTCGATAATAATATCCTTTGAGCGGATGGGTCAGCACCACGAGGGCCGTCTCCAGATCGTCGAAGCCGGACAAGGCCGTTACGGGCGCGCCGCTATCGGCAAGGTCGAGCACCGCCGGCGCCCAGCGACTGCGCGTCTCCATGCGATACTGCGTGTAGCGCTGCGTTTGCCGATCGATGTGGCAGTCGAAGCGGATGCGGCCGGCGTGCCAGGGAAGCTTCCACAGATAGCGCGGAATCAGCACCGACGCGGAGTCTAGCGTCGTGCCGAAGAACCACACGGCTCGATCGCCGGTGACGCGATCCCGAACATAGGCGCGGTAGTTGGTCTGCCCAAACGACCAGCGGATCAGCGGGCAGCCCACGAAATGAAACGCCTCATCGTGGAAAGGCACAACCGAGAGCAGCGCGCGCTGCTGTCCATCAGGAAGCTGGATACAGTCGGGCTCAAAGCGTGGGTGAAGATGCGCAGCCAGGCGCTCGGGATCGAGCGTGTAGGTGACGATCGCGAAATGACGCAGGGTGGTAACGACATCCCACGGGCGGTGGCGGGGTTGGGTTAGCAGGTCGGCGTTAAAGCGAAGGCGCTGGCGTGGTGTCATACAGCTACTTTCCGTGCGCACACTATCATACCACAGATGCTCGGGTGCGCCTTCGCCGCGAAGCCGGATCTACGCGAATTCACATCACCAGCGCTGCGCCTCGGGATCGTCGTGGGGCACCTGGATCTGCGCAAGCTCGGCCCAGAGCGCATCGGGAATCGGCTCCCGCACCAGATCCAGCGTTTGCGCTATCCGCTCGGGCTTGCTCATGCCGACGATCGTTGCGGTGATACGCGGATCGCGGAGCGAAAAGTGCAGCGCGGCGGCGGCAAGCGGAACGTTATGTCGCTCGCAGACGGCCTGCATCTGGCGCACGACCTCGACCAGCGCCGGCGCTGCATCCTGATACGCGTAGCGCGCATAGCTGCCGGGGCCTTTGGCCAGAATGCCACTGCCGTACGGCGCCGCATTGACGACCGCCAACCCGCGACTGGACGCCAGGTCAAGCAGCGGCTCGGCTGTTCGGTTGACAAGTGTGTAGCGATTGTGCGTGATCACGGCCTCGAACGCGCCGGTCTCGACATAGCGCATCATCAGATCGATCGGCCCTCCGGCGATGCCCAGATGCCCGATCACGCCTTCGTCACGCAAACGCAGCAGCACGTCCAGCGGCCCGCCCGGCGCCATCACCGCCTCAAACGTGGTGTGCTCCGGGTCGTGGAGATAGACCACTTGCAGATGATCGAGACCTAACAGCTGTAGGCTGCGCTCGATCGAGCGCTTGATCTGCTCGCCGCTAAAATCTCCGCTTTGCAGATCGCGATCGGCTTTCGTCGCCAGCACCGCGCCGGGCGGCAGTCCGCCCAGCTCGCGCAGCACAATGCCGATGCGGCGCTCGCTTTCACCATCACCATAGGCCGCCGCCGTGTCGAGGAAATTGATCGGGCTGTGCAGCGCGGCGAGTAGTGTAGCCAGCGCCTGCTCCTCGGCCACCGAGAAAGCGAACGTGTCGGGCATGTCGCCAAGCTGGGCGCAGCCGACAGCCAGCGGCGTGACAAACAGGCCAGTCTTGCCGAACGGACGCGGAGGCAGCTCAAAAGGTGTAGTCATGGCTTCCTTGCTCCTGGTGCTAGTCCGATCCTGGCTGTCATGATGCGTGCCAGGACGCATATAATACAACCTTCCGGCTGTGGCCGTGTGCCCGGCGCTCAGTCCATGCCGCTGTTTGATCGATCTTATTCGCGGAGGAGACACATGCGCATCGATGCTCATCAACACTTCTGGCACTATGATCCGATCGAGTATGGCTGGATCGGCGATACCATGCAGCCGCTGAAGCGCGACTATCTGCCCGACGATCTCAGGCCGCTGCTGGAGCAACCGGGCGTCAGCGCGACGATTGCCGTGCAGGCGCGGCAAAGCGTGGCCGAAACAGACTGGCTGCTGGAGCTGGCCGATCGGCACACATGGATCAAAGGCGTTGTCGGCTGGGTTAATCTGCTTTCGCCGCACGTGCGCGACGAGCTGGAGCGCTATGCCGGGCACCCCAAGCTGTGCGGTATTCGACACATCGTGCAGGACGAGCCCGACGATCGCTTCATGCTGCGGCCGGATTTTTTGCGGGGCTTGAGCCTGCTGGAAGCCTTCAATCTCCCCTACGATCTGCTGCTGTTTCCGAAGCATCTTCCCGTCGCGGTCGAGGTCGTCAAGCAGTTTCCACAGCAGCGCTTTGTGCTCGATCATCTCGCCAAGCCCGCGATCAGGGCCGGCAGCTTCTCGCCGTGGGACGCCGATATTCGCGCGCTGAGCCGCTGCGAGAACGTGGCCTGCAAGCTTTCCGGCCTGGTCACCGAGGCCGTGTGGCAGCAGTGGCAGCCCGGCGACTTCCGGCGCTACCTGGATCACATCATGGATTGCTTCGGGCCGGATCGCTTGATGTTCGGCTCTGACTGGCCTGTGTGTACGCTTTCCGGCACGTACGCCGATGTGGTACGTCTGATTGAGGAATATCTCGCAGCCTTTCCGGTCGACGTGCAGGCCAGGATCTGGGGTGACAACGCCGCCCGCTGGTATGCGCTAGCATGATTGTGCGCTGAGCGCAGGCAAGCTTATCGAAAGGAAGGATCATATGCCGATCACGATTACCGACATTGTGGCACACGATATTCGCTTCCCGACATCGCGCGGGCTGCACGGCTCGGATGCGATGAATCCTGATCCTGACTACTCGGCGGCGTATGTCGTGCTGCGCACCGATAGTCCGCGCGGGCTGGAAGGCCACGGTCTCACCTTTACAATCGGGCGCGGCAACGAGCTATGTGTCGCCGCGCTTGAGTCGCTCAAGCCTTTGATCCTGGGCAAAACGCTTGAGTCGTTCACCGAGAACATGGGCGCGTTCTGGGAGCTGATCACCGGCGATAGCCAGCTGCGCTGGGTCGGTCCGGAGAAAGGCGTGATCCACCTGGCAACCGCCGCGATCGTTAATGCGGTCTGGGATCTGTACGCCAAAGTCGAGCAGAAGCCGCTCTGGAAGCTGCTGGTCGATCTGTCGCCGGAGCAGATCGTCGCCTGCATCCCGTTTCGCTACATCACCGATGCGCTCACGCCCGACGAGGCGCTGGCGATTCTGCGCCGCAATGCCGCGAGCCGCGCCGAGCGCGAGGCGCAGATGCAGCGGCAGGGCTACCCGGCCTACACCACATCGGCGGGCTGGCTCGGCTACACCGATGAGCAAATTCGCGCGCTGTGCCGTGAAGGCGTTGCGGCAGGCTGGCAGCATTTCAAGCTCAAGGTTGGCGCGGACATCGCCGACGATCTGCGCCGTGCGGCCATTCTGCGCGAAGAGATCGGCTGGGAGCGCAAGCTGATGGTCGACGCCAATCAGCGCTGGGATGTCGGCGAGGCGATCGCCCACATGCAGCAGCTCGCGCGCTTCGATCCGTGGTGGATCGAGGAGCCCACCAGCCCCGACGATATTCTGGGCCACGCCGCAATTGCCCGGGCGCTCGCGCCAATCGGTGTCGCAACCGGCGAGCACTGTCACAACCGCGTGATGTTCAAGCAATTGCTCCAGGCCAACGCGATCAAGTTCTGCCAGGTCGATGCCTGTCGGCTGGGCGGCATCAACGAAGTGCTGGCGGTTTTGCTCATGGCGGCTAAATTTGGCGTGCCGGTCTGTCCACACGCGGGCGGCGTTGGGCTGTGCGAGTACGTCCAGCACCTATCGATCTTTGACTACATTTGTGTGAGCGCGTCGCTCGAAGACCGCGTGCTGGAATACGTCGATCATCTGCACGAGCATTTTTGTGATCCGGTGGTGATCAGGAGCGGACGCTACATGCCGCCGGCCGCGCCCGGATCGAGCATTACGATGCTGCCCGAGTCGATCGCCGCGTATGCGTTTCCCGGCGGCGCGGCCTGGCAAGGCTAACAGCTTTTGGTTGTTGCGGCGCTCGGCATCTGTCTCTATACTGGCGTCGAAACGTTGACGAACGCTGGAGGCGTCGGGTATGAGTCGCTCACTGCTTGTCTTGCGGGTCGGTCGTTGGGCCGGAGCTGAGGGGATGGTGATCGGAGCACTGGCTGGGGCGCTCTTTGCCCCGGCTACGATGGTGCTTGTCCTGCTGAGTCAGGTTGTCCCCCACCGTCTGACGGAGCCTGGCTATCTCATTCCCGGTCTTTTGCTCGGGCTGATCCTGCCGGTGATCGCCGGTATGGTGGGTGGAGCGTTGGGCTCGCTGCTGGGATTCGTGTTTGGCGGCGTCAGTGGTATGATGCTCGGCCTGTGCTCCTCACGAACGCAGACGATTTTCGTGGTTCCCTGGCGCATCACCCTGGTCTGTCTGACCACCACGCTCCTGCTCGAACTCGTCGTGCTGCGTCTGGTTGATGCCAGGCTGCCACCGGCATCGCTGACAATGAATACGCTCTGGACATGGCTAACGCTCTTGCTCCCGCTCGGCTGTGCCGTGTGGGGCAGCTACCGCCTGCGGCACTGGCACGCGCAGCTTTCCCGCAACGAACACTAAACTGCGCCTGGGCTTGGGCCTCCGATCTTCGGCCGCCCGCCTCGGCGCTGGATCGGCAGTTAGTAGATCACCTGGCCGACATTATCACGATCATCTACGCGTTCTACTTCCCACGCCTGTTCTTGATCCCGATCGTTATGCAGTTCGCCTCGCTGCTCAGCTACGCGCCCTATCTGCTCAACACCGAGGTCTTGCAGCTGTTGTATGTTGCCGTGGCCGTCCTCGGCCTGATCTTGATCGCCGGCGCGGCTTTCATCCAGCGCACGAGCAACAGCCAAGCGCATGCGGCGGCACCGGCGTGATCGGAAAGGAGGGCCGTGAGAGCCCGTACCCAGTCTCCTTTTTGATATAGCTTCACACACGCGCTGAGGAGCAAAGCATGTCGCCCAACCAGGATCGGTTGGGCGATGTTGATTCTGCTACAGATTCTGAATTCGGAGCCGCACTGCTCTCGAATATAGGGAGGCGCCCACGCCAATATAGGGAGCGAATCCCGATGCGTGGCCGCACCGCAGCGCATATCCTCTTGATCAACAAGCTACGCACCGCCTGGGGGAAGCTCGAACAACAGCACCGGCGTCCATACCGGCGAGCACCGTCAAGCTGGATCGTAGCCGCGAAAGGAGGAGTCCCGCGCCAGCATCCTGGCTCGTGTTCACAGCAAACCGGCAATCTCGTATCTTATCGGAGGGAATCATGGCTGATACTCGCCTCAAAGTCACATTCGTCGACATCGAAGTTAACAGCGACGGAGATCCGATCGGCAAGGGCGAACTGTATTGGAGCTGCAAAGTCGACGGTCGTGTCGTCAGCAGCCGCTCGGTTGGAAACCCGCTCGTGATCGGCAGTGGTGGGACGATCAACCTCGGCGCGAGCACGACCGTTATCAAGGGCAGCGGCGCCGGAGAAAAGCTCGTGGTCAGCGGCTCGGTATCGGAGCGCGACGACGACGACGCAGACGAGCTGGCGCCCTTCAGCCGCGACTACACAGCGGTCGGCAACTGGGGCGTCGACACGATCCATCGTGTGGACTGCATGGACCGTAATCTTAACGCCACGCTCACGTACATCATCGAGCGCGCCTAAAGCGGCGATTTGATCCGTTAGCTACGCAAAGGAATGTGCATCATGAACAAACGAACATTAGGAATGCTGGCGCTGCTCCTGGGGCTGAGCCTGGCAACCACCACCGCCCGCCCGGCGAGTGCCCAGGCCACCTGCCTTGGATTCGTGATCACCATTTTCGGCGGGGCGGCGAACGATGTGATCGTCGGCGGAGCCGCCAACGACGTCATCCACGGCTTCGGCGGCGACGATGACATCTATGGCGGCGGCGGCAACGACATCATCTGCGGCGGTACCGGCGACGACTTTCTGGATGGTGAGGAAGACAACGACCTGATGAACGGCGGTCCCGGCAACGATGTTTTCGCCGATCAGGGCGGCAGCCCCAGCGATTCAGTCGACTACCGTACCAGCGCGGCCGGCGTGACGGTGTACCTTGACAATTCTATGCCGTCGAACGACGGCCTGGGCGGCTTTGACGCTTTTGACAACGTCGAGAACGCCTATGGCTCAAGCTTCGACGACACGCTCAACGGCGACATCTTCATGAACCTGCTCAATGGTCGCGACGGCGACGACACGCTGAACGGCGGGCCAAACGCCGACAACCTGATCGGCGGCGCGGGCTTCGACATCGGCAACGGCGGACTTGGCGCAGACACCTGCACAGTCGAGGCGCCTTCCAGCTGCTGATCAAGCGCCCGGCTCTCACCAGACGCTCTCGACTCGACGCCCGTTGTTCAAACCAGATCGATCGCTACATTTGGCGGTGGAGGTACCTGCTTGGCAGGTACTTTCGCCGTTTAAGCTTGTCCGGCGATCGTGTCGGTATCCTCGGCTGTGGCCGCCGTATCCCTGCGCTGCGGAACAGGTATTGCAGCGCTGCGGCCGGTACAATGCTGCAAACAATGCTAAACGTACGAGCACGGCCAGGTCGTGTTCTGAAAGATTGAGGATTTCTGATGGTGAGTAAACCTGAGCAGCCCGGAGAGACAACATCGATCGTCGAGCAGCGTACTCCGAGCTACCGTCGACTGGCGTTCGTCATCGGCGCGCTGTCTGCCTTCGGGCCGCTCTCGATGGACATGTATCTGCCATCGCTGCCGGCGCTGTCGAGCGAGCTTGGAGCTACCGCATCGCAGGGACAGCTCACCCTGACCGCCTGCCTGGTCGGGCTAGCTCTGGGACAGGTGGTAGCAGGGCCGCTGAGCGACACCTGGGGCCGCCGGCGACCGCTGCTCGTCGGCCTGGTGATGTACACCGTCGCATCGTTGCTGTGCGCGCTGGCACCGTCAGTATCGGTCCTGATCGCGCTGCGCCTGGTACAGGGCATCGCTGGATCGGCCGGGATCGTTATCGCGCGAGCCGTGGTGCGCGACCTTTACGCGGGCGAAGCGATGGCGCGCTTCTTCTCGCTGACGATGCTGGTAAGCGGCCTGGCACCGATCCTCGCGCCCGTGATCGGCGGGCAATTGCTGCTGGTGACGAACTGGCGCGGGGTATTTGTGGTGCTGAGCGTCATCGGCGCGGGCCTCGTGGCGATGGGCTTTCTGGGGCTGCCTGAGTCGCTGCCGGCTGAGCGACGACGGCGTGGCAGTCTGACCACAACCCTGAAGACCTTTCGCTACCTGCTGACCGACAGAGCCCTGGTCGGCTACGGGCTCAGCAGCGGCCTGGCCCTGGCGGCGATGTTCGCCTACATCGCGGGATCGCCGTTTGTGCTGGAGGGCCTGTACGGAATGTCGCCGCAAAGCTTCAGCCTGACCTTTGCCACCAACGCGCTCGGGATCGTGGCCGCCAGCCAGCTCAGCGGACGGCTCACCGGGAAGATCCCACTGCGGCGGCTGATGGCGCTGGGCTTAGCGGTAGGATTCACGGGCGGTCTGCTGCTCCTGGCCGCTGTCCTGAGCAATATGGGGCTGATCGGCATTCTACCGGCTCTGTTCCTGGTCGTCGCCAGCATCGGCCTGATCACGCCGCCGTCAGGGGCGCTTGCTCTCGCCGAGCATCCGCGAGAGGCCGGGAGCGCATCGGCGCTGCTGGGCGTGCTCCAGTATCTGCTCGGCGGTGCCGTCGCGCCGGTCGTCGGCAGAGTCGGCGTGGGCACGGCATTGCCCCTGGCGATCATCATCGTGCTGTGCCATATCGGCGCGGTTGCAACCTTTGTGCTGCTTGCCAGACCGCGTTTGAGCGCCACGCCGGGAAGCATCGCCAGGCAGAGCGCGGAATAGAGCGACACATGGCGA